>CANNKR010000214.1 GCA_947504615.1 Gemmatimonadota bacterium
CGTGGAGGCGTTGCTCCCCGGCATGGTGATGATCGTGCGGGCAGGCGACACCTTTGCGGCCGATGGCGACGTCACCGACGGGCGATCGGCAGCCGACTGCTCGCTCCTCACCGGCGAGACGCGCCCCGAGGGCGTCGACGTCGGATCGCGCGTCTACGCCGGCACCGTGAACCTCACCGGCCCGCTGAAGGTGAAGGTGACGCAAACCGGCGAAATGAGCCGGCTGGGGGCGCTGCTGCGGCGCATGGAAGAGAGCGCGCGCCGTCGCGCACCGGTGGTGCAGCTGGCCAACTCCATTGCCGGATGGTTCGTCGGCGTGGTGCTTGTGGTCGCCGTGGTCGCCTACGTGTACGGCATGAAGCACGATCCCCTGCACGCGCTCGACAACGCCATCGCGCTGCTCGTGGTGACCTGCCCGTGCGCACTCGGGCTCGCCACGCCGTTGGCCATCACGGTCGGCATCGGCCGCGCCGCGAAGAGCGGCATCCTGATCAAGGGGGGCGACGCCATCGAGTCGCTCAACCGCCCCGGGCTCATCCTGCTGGACAAGACGGGGACTGTCACCGAGGGGCGCGTGCGCCTGGTGCGGTGGGAAGGAGCCGAATACGCCAAGCCGCTGGTGGCGGCGCTGGAACGCGGCAGCAACCACCCCATCGCCATCGCGGTACAGCAGGCGTGGCCGGTGACCGAGGTCCTCGACGCGCAGCACGTGTCGCAGACGATCGGCGGCGGCATTGAGGGAGACGTTGGGGGCCAGCACGTGATCGTCGGATCACCAACGTTCGTCGCTCGCCGCATCGGCGCCGAGGATCACGCCCCAGACGTGCGCATCGAAGCCTTCGCCGAGGAAGGGTTGACCCCCGTGTGGATCGCCGTGAACGGCGCGGTGGTGGCGCGGGCCGGCTTCGGTGATCCGGTGCGCGCGGACGCGCGCGCCTCGATTGACCGTCTGCGCGCCCTGGGCTGGCGCGTCGCGCTGCTCAGCGGCGACCACCCGGCGGTGGTGCGCAGCACGGCGCAACTGCTCGGCATCGATCTGGCCGACGCCACGGGCGGCGCGTCGCCCGAGGACAAGTTGCACCGCGTGGAAGATGCCCGCACGCGCGGCACGGTGTTGATGGTCGGCGACGGCGTGAATGACGCGGCAGCCATCGCCGCGGCCACGGTGGGGGTGGGCGTGCACGGCGGCGCCGAGGCGTCGATGAGCGCCGCCGATGTGTACCTGTCGCGCCCGGGGCTGGGGCCGCTGGTGGAGCTGGTGGAAGGGTCGCGGCGCACGATGCTGGTGATCCGCAACAACATCATCTTTTCGATCGCCTACAACGTGCTGGGCGCCTCGCTGGCGCTGTTCGGCATCCTCGACCCGCTGATCGCGGCGGTGCTCATGCCCATGAGTTCGCTGAGCGTCGTGCTGACCAGTTGGCGCAGCCGGACATTCAACGTCGCGGTTGCGCCGCCGCGCGCCGTCGACGCATTGTCCGTCATCCCCCTGGCGGAGCGTCCCGCGTGAACGTGCTGTACCTCATTCTCCCGCTGGCGCTGTTGATCGTCTTCATCGCCGTCGGCGCGTTCGTCTGGGCCGCGCGGCGAGGACAGTTCGACGACCTCGAGACGCCGGCGATGCGCGCACTGCACGACGACGTGGGTGATCAGAGGGCGCCACGCAAGGCACCACCGAAGGCGCCACCCAAGGACTGAATAGCGCTACGGCTTGACGTCAGTCCCGAGCACCTGCACCCGGATGCTGCTGTTGCGGTACACCGTCTGCGTCGCCTTGATGAAGTCCTTGTCGTCGGCCATGAAGATGTTCGGCACGAACTTCTGCGGGTTGCGGTCGAACACCGGGAACATCGAGCTCTGCACCTGCACCACGATCCGGTGCCCCTTCTTGAAGGTGTGCAGCACGTCCTGCAAGGCGAGCGGAATCTCCGTCATCTGGCCGGGCACCATCGCCTTGGGCGTTTCGAAACCATCACGCCAGCGACCGCGCATGATCTCGCTGCGCACCATCTGCTGGTAGCCGGCGAGATGGATGTTCTTGCTCGGCATGTAGGCGTGGTCGGGTTCGTTGGCCGGATAGACGTCGACGAGCTTCACCACGAAGTCGGCGTCGGTGCCCGACGTGGCCACCTTCAGCTTGATGCGGATCTCCCCGCCCAGCGTGACCTCCTCGGCGAGCGGTTCGGTCTCGTACGTCAGCACGTCGGGGCGCGTGCTGAAACAGCGCTGGTCGTCGCTCATGTACTGGTACAGCGTGAAGCCCTCGATGCTCGGTCCGACGCAGCGTCCGGGGACCGGCTTGGCCGGGTCGCTGACGTAGGCGTCGCTCCCCACGGATTCCTTGCCATCAAGCGTCAGCTTGCCACCGGGCTGGAAGGCGAGCGCCTTCCACTGCGCATTGTCGGCGGGCCACTTGGCGAAGCGTTCCCAGCGCTTCTTCCCCGTGTCGAACATGAAGGCTTCGGGCAACCCGGTCTTGCCGTCGCCGACGCCCTTGAGGAAGTGCTGAAAGAAGGGGGTCTCGACGTCGCGCTGGAACTTGGTTTCCAGCGAGTCCCCAAAGTAGATGTCGCCGTGCAGCGTGTGCACCACGTCCTGTGCCGCCCAGCCGCCGTGGCGGAAGGGGCCCATGACGATGGTATTGTAGGTGCCCGGGTTCTTCTGCTCGATGGTCTTGTAGACCTTCAGCGGGCCGTACAGGTCTTCCGCGTCGTACCAGCCGCCGACGGTCATCACGGCGGTCTTCACGTTGCTCAGGTGCGGAGCGATGGCGCGTGCCTTCCAGTGCGCATCGTAGTTCGGATGGTCAATCAACTCCTGCCAGAAATAGTTGTCCTTGTAGTACTTCTCGGTCGTGTGCTTCAGGGCGCCCAGGCGCAACTGGAAGTCGTAGTCGTTGGGCAGCCCTTCGGTGATCATCTTCGACGCGAACCACGGCTGGTCGGTGGGCGCCGGCGAGTCGAAGCCGAAGACCGGATACGTGTAGAAGTAGGCCTGCGTGAGCGCGCCGTTGTGTCGGAAGTCCTCGAAGTAGAAATCGGTGACGGGCGCCTGCGGGGATGCCGCCTTGAGGGCCGGATGGCGTGAGAGGATCCCCGCCGTGGTGAAGTAACCCGGATACGAGATCCCCCACTGCCCCACGCGCCCGTTGTTATTCGGCACGTTCTTCAGCAGCCACTCGATGGTGTCGTACGTATCGGTGGCTTCGTCGGTCTGTTTGGGGCCCTTCGGGTTGTCGATGATCGGGCGCACGTTCATCCACTTGCCTTCGCTCATGAAGCGCCCGCGCACATCCTGATACACCATGATGTACTTGTCGCGCATCATGAAGCGGTTGGGGCCCAGCGACCCCGGATACTCGTCCGGCCCATACGGCGCGATCGCGTAGCAGGTGCGTTCCATGATCATCGGGTACGCGCGATCGGCCGCCGCATCCTTGGGCACGTAGACGATGGTGTGGAGCTTCACCCCGTCGCGCATGCCAATTTTATAGATGTGCTTGGTGTAGTTCGCCTTGATGAAGGCGGCGTCGCTGTCCTGGGCGGCGAGTGGCGCGGACAGGACGAGGATCGCGAGGAGTGCGCGGACGAGTCGCATGGGCTGCATGGGCTGGGGAGTTGAGGACGCGCCCCGAATGTGCCGCCTTCAACGGTGGTGCGTAAGGCGACACCCCCGGCGACACCACCGGCGATCAGGCATTCCGAGCGAGGGGTTGACCAGTCCGTGTTCGGCAGTAACTTACTGACCGGTCAGTAACACAGGGACTGGTTCGCCCGGCCGTTCGCGACCTGTCCCTGACCATCCAACTGAGCCTGGCCATCCGCCCGTACCTGCCATGACCATGACCGACCAACCCGCCACACACGACCCGCGCTGGCGCCGCCTCCCCGGGGAGCGCCCCACGCAGATCATCGACGCCGCCCTCGACGTCTTCTCCGAGCACGGCTTCGCCGCCGCCAAGCTCGACGAGATCGCCCGCCGAGCGGGCGTCTCCAAGGGCACCATCTACCTGTACTTCGCCAGCAAGGAAGAACTCTTCAAGGCAGTTGTCATCGACACCATCGGCGCCCAGGTGCGAGCCGCCGCCCAGAGGCCCCGCGCAAAATCGGCCAGCGAGTCGCTCGAGCGCGCGCTGCGCGGTCACTGGAGCCTCGCCACCGAGCCAAAGTTCGACGGCTGGTTCCGCATCCTCGTCTCGGAACTCCCCAAGCACCCCGACCTCCTGGAGTTCTACAACCACGAGGTCATCGACCATGCCTGGGCCATCTTCGAGGACATCATCCGCGCCGGCATCGCGTCCGGCGAGTTTCGTCCCGTCGAACCGCGCCTCGCCGTCGGATTCACCAACTCCCTCGTCGTGATGCATCGCCATTGGGTGAGCAGCTGCTCCATTCGCCCGGAATACCAGTCGCGCGACCGCCAGCAACTCATTGACGGCATCGTCGACTTCGCCCTCGCTGCACTCCGCAACCCTGACGCCGGCTCCCACGCATGACCCCCATCAAGATCATTGTCGCCCTTGGCGCGCTGCCGTTCACCCTCGCCGCGCAATCCCCGGTGACCCTGACCCTCGGCGGCGCGGCGCGCATGGCCGTGCAGCAGAGTGCCGCCTCGGCGATTGCCCGCACCCGCGTCGATCAGGCCGACGCCCGCGTCCGGCAGGCGCGCTCTGCCCTGCTCCCCACGGTCTCGGCGAGCGCCGGCGAAAACGAACGCAATCAGAACACGGCCACCTTCGGCTTTGCCTTTCGCGATCCGCTCGGCAAACCGGTCTTCGATCCGAACGGCCAGATCCTGCCCGCCGTCAAGGTGCTCGACTTCCGTGGTCGCGCGCAGGCAAGCCTGGTGGACTTCTCCGTCGCCGCAAAGCTTCGCAGCGTGCGTTCGCAGGTCACCGTGGCGGAGGCCGAAGCGCTCGGCGCCGGCGACCAGGCCGGTGCGCTGGCGGCCATGGCCTACGTGCGCGCCGTGCGCGGTGACGCCGCGCTGAGCGCACGCATTGCCGACTCCACGTTGGCGTCTGAGCTGGTGGTCATCGCCAACGACCAGCTGAAAGCCGGAGTCGGCGTGGCGCTCGACGTGACGCGGGCGCGCAGCCAACTGGCCGCCTCGCGCGCCCAGCTCATCGCCGCACGCAATGAACGCGACCGAGCCCGCCTGGAACTGCGACGCGTCATCGGTCTCGATCCATCCGCCGAGCTGATCTTCACCGACTCGCTGATGGCGCTCCCCGTGAACGTCGCCGTCCCCTCTGCGGAGGACGCCACGCGCGCCGCCGTGCTGCGACGCGCCGACATCCGCTCGGCCGACGCCCAGAAGCTCGTCGCCGAACGACAGGTCGCGGCCACGCGCCTCGAGCGCTTCCCGTCTCTGGGCATCTTCGGCGATCAGGGGGCGGTCGGCGGCGCCCCAGGTCACCTGCTGAACACGTACACGTGGGGCCTGCAGGTTTCCGTGCCGGTCTTCGACGGGTTCAGGCGTCAGGGACGCGTGCAGGAGCAGCGGGCGCAGGTGCACGAAGCCGATGTGCGCCGTCGCGATCTTGAGGCGCAAGCCGCCATCGATGTGCGTGCCGCCCTGCTCGACCTCGGCGCCTCCAGAGAACTGCTCGCGGCAGCGGAAGAGCGCCTGACGCTCGCCCAGCAGGAACTCGAGCAGTCCCGCGAGCGCTTCAAGGCGGGGGTCAGCGGCAACGCCGACGTCATCACCGCCTCGCTCGGCATCAACGCAGCCCGCACGCAGATGGTGGATGCGCGCGCCGCATTCCAGACCGCACGGGTGACGCTGGCGCGAGCACAAGGTGCCGTCGCAGAGC
>CANNKR010000215.1 GCA_947504615.1 Gemmatimonadota bacterium
GGTCGATTCACTGAATGTGCTGGGCGCACGCGACCTTACCGCGACGCGCTTGTCGGACATCCTGCCGGTCGAACGCGACCTGGCGCGCCGAGGACGGCACGCCATCGAACTCGACCTGCGTTACCGTGACCAGGTCATCGCCAGACTCCCATGAACCTCGACCGCCTCGTAGCGGGCCTCGACATCGGCTCCGCCAAGACCACCGCCATCATTGCCGAAGTGGTGGGCGACCTGCCCAGGCATCCCAGCGTCAACATCCTTGGCGTGGGGCAGGCCCGCACCACCGGCTTGCGACGCGGCGTGGTGGCCGACATCGAAGAGACCATGCGCTGCATCACCAAGGCCATGGCCGACGCCGAGCAGATGGCCGGCGCCAAGGTCGAGAGCGTCTTCTGCGGCATAGCCGGCGAGCACGTGCAGGCGGTCACGAGTACCGGCATCGCGTCGATCACCGGCGCCGAGATCTCGCGCAGTGACGTGGAACGCGCCAACGCCGTGGCCCGCGCGCAGCCCATCGCGCAGGACCGCGAACTCATTCACGCGATTCCGCAGGAATACACGGTCGACAAGAATCTCGGCATCCGCGACCCCATCGGCATGATCGGGACGCGGCTCGAGACCGAGATGTACCTCGTGACCATTGGCTCCTCTCCGGCGATGAACCTGCGCAAGAGCGTGGAGCGGGCAGGGTACAAGGTGCAGGAACTGGTGCTCGAGCCTTTGGCCGCGGCCATCAGCGTGCTGACCGACGACGAGAAGGAACTGGGCGTCGTGCTGGTGGAAGTCGGCGCCGGGACCACGGACCTTGCGATTTTTCACGAAGGGAAAATCCGCCACCTCGGCACCATCGGGTACGGCGGACAAAATGTGTCGAGCGACATCGTGCACGGGCTGGGCGTCACGCAAACCGACGCGGAACGGCTGAAGGAGGCGTACGGCTGCGCCTACGAGCCCATGGTGCCGCACGGCGACATCATTCGTCTCCCCAGCACGGTGGCACAGGGTGACCGGCAGATTCCCAAGGAGCTGCTGGCGCACATCATTCACCAGCGCACGAGCGAGATCTACGAGTTGGCGGTGCGGGACATCGAGTCGGCGGGCTACCTGAACAAGCTCGCGGCGGGCGTGGTGATCACCGGTGGCGTGGCCGCCATGCCGGGCATGGCCGAGCTGGCCAACGAGGTGTTCGGCATCGGGGCGCGCGTCGGGCTGCCGGGCGAGTTTCTCGGCGGGCTGGCCGACAGTGTGCAGGCGCCGCGTTTCGCCACGGCGGTGGGGCTGGTGCAGTACGGCGCCGGCCGCGTGGCGCAGGGGATGATGTCGGGCAAGGGGAAGCGACTGTCGATGTCCGGGGCGACGCCGAACTTCGACGGCCTGGCGGGGCGGGTGAAGACGTGGCTGCAGGATTTCTTTTAGAGCGCACGAGCGCACGAACGCACGACTGACCTCCGGCGTCGTGCGTTCGTGCGCTCGTGCGATCTCCCGCCCGCATCACAAATCTGCGGATTGCACACTACTTCCGTGCGTCCGCCGATTGCTTTTCCGCCCTTGATTCGTCTCAACATTGGTGCCCCGTGCGCCCGCGCATATATTCTCCGCGTCTGTCTGTGCGCACACTGAACAACGCGATGGAGCTACCCGCGCTATGGCCCTGAACTTCGAACTCGAGCAGAGCGCGCCGACCAACGGCGCCCGCATGAAGGTGGTGGGCGTCGGCGGCGGCGGCGGCAACGCCGTCAACCGCATGATCGAGGAACTCCTCGAGGGCGTTGATTTCATCTCGGTCAACACCGACGCGCAGGCGCTGCTCAACTCGAAGTCCGACGTCAAGATCCAGATCGGCAAGAAGCTCACCCGTGGGCTTGGCGCCGGTGCGCGCCCCGAGATCGGGCGGCAGGCCATCGAGGAAAACCGCGATGAAGTGGCGCGGGTCATGCAAAACAGCGACCTCGTCTTCGTCACCTGCGGCATGGGCGGCGGTACCGGTACCGGCGCGGCCCCCGTCGTCGCCGAACTGGCGCGGGAAGCGGGCGCCCTCGTCGTCGGCATCGTCACCAAGCCGTTCCTCTTCGAGGGGCGCAAGCGCATGCGTCAGGCCGAAGAGGGGATCGAGGAACTGCGCAAGTACGTCGACACGATGATCGTCGTCCCCAACGAGCGCCTGTTGGCGGTCGTCGGCAAGAACATCCCGTTCCAGGACGCGCTCAAGAAGGCCGATGAAGTGCTGCTGCGTGCCACCGAGGGCATCTCCGGCCTCGTCACCAAGTGCGGCATCATCAACGTGGACTTCGCCGATGTGCGCACCGTCATGAAGGACGGCGGCGCCGCGATCATGGGCACCGGCATTGGCTCGGGCGAGAATCGCGCGGTCGAAGCGGCGCAGATCGCGCTCTCCAGCCCGTTGCTCGACAGTGTGTCCATTGCCGGCGCGACCGGCGTGCTGATCAACATCACCGGCGGCGATGGCGAGATGAGCTTGACCGACTTCGCCACGGTCGGTCAGATCGTGGCGGAAGCGGTGGGCGAGGAAGCCATGATCATCATCGGCGCCGGCGTCGAGCCCGCCATGGTGGGCCAGGTGCGCGTGACCGTGGTGGCCACGGGCTTCGAGAAGGCCGTCGCCGCGCCCGTCGCCGGCCGCGGCCGTGTCGGCAGCGGGGCGACCCCCGTCATTCCGATCACCGAAGCGGGCACGCGCCCGCGGCCGATCATCGGCGGCGCCTACCAGGCGGGCGTCGCGGCGGCTGCGCAGCGCGCACGGCCATCGGCCGAGGCACGCCGTATCGAGGATCTCAGTGACATGGAGATCCCGACGTTCATTCGGAGACAGATGGATTGAAACGGACGACGCGGCGGGCCGCCATCTTTCTGGTGGCGGCAGGCTTGGCCGCCGTCGTGTTGCGACTGCCGCGTCCCTCCCTGCCTGTCCGTGCGCCGGCCGAACGCCTCGGCCTCAAGCGCTGGAATGCGAGCGACACCCTCGATCGAGGGGAGTCGCTCGCTGCGTTGCTGGGACGACGCGGGCTGAACAGTGCCGATGCCGCTGCCGCGTTGCAGGCCGTCGGTGGACTCCTCGATGACCGGCGCATTCCCGCCGGCATGGTCGTGATTGTCCGCGGCGATTCCACCAGCGAGCGCCCCACCGACGTCGTGCTCAACCTGTCGTCCGAGCGCATTCTGCGCCTGCGCCGCCAAGGGGACGCGTGGACGGCGGCGGAAGAAAAGATCCCGTGGATCACCGACACGCTGGTCGTGCGCGGCATCGTCCGGTCGACCCTGTACGACGCGCTCGAGGCGGGGAGTGCGCCGTTCCTCACCAAGGGGGCGCGCGCCGAACTGGCGTGGGAACTGGCCGACATCTACGAGTATCGCGTGGACATGTCGCGCGACTTGCAGGTCGGCGACAGCGTGCGCGTGGTCTTCGAACGGTCCACGAGTCCGCAAAAGACGAATCGGGTGGGGCGCATCCTCGCGGCGGGCCTCGAACGCGGCGGGCGCGAACTGCAGGCCATCCGCTTCGTGCACGCTGACGGAAAAGCCGAGTATTTCGATGCGACGGGCAAGTCGTTGCGGGCGTCGTTCCTGCGGGCGCCGTTGAGCTTTCGTCGCATCTCCAGCGTCTTCGGCCGCCGCAAGCACCCGATCCTCGGCATCTGGCGCGCGCATCAGGGCACGGACTACTCGGCCGCGTCGGGCACTCCGGTGCGCTCCATCGGCGACGGGGTGGTGAGCTTCGCCGGACGAAAGGGCGGCTACGGCAATGTGATCGACGTGCGGCATCGCAATGGCTTCGTGTCGCGGTACGGCCACTTGCGCGGCTTCGCGTCCGGCATGCGGGTGGGCCGGTCGGTCTCGCAGGGCGAAACCATCGGCTACGTGGGAGAAACCGGGTTGGCCACCGCGCCGCACCTGCACTTCGAGGTGTTGGTGAACGGCGTGCAGCGCGACCCGCGCTACGCGCTGCGGCAGTCGGCAGGCGTCGCGCTCAGCGGCGCGGAGCGCGCGCAGTTCGACGTGCTGGGGCGTGCCGGGTTGGCCGCGCTGGCGCAGGCGGCCGGACCGCTGCGCGTGCCGCTGGTCGCGCCGGTTCTCCCTGCGCCGGTGCCCGCCATCGCACCGGCCAAGGCGCCTGCAAAGGGAACCGCCAAGGGAACTGCCAAAGCGCCCGCCAAGGCGCCAAAAAGCACCGCGCCTCCACGCACGCCCTGAGCGCTTCGCGTGCGCGCTACGTTTACCCACTGATGATCTACTGGTTGATCGCTCTCTGTGCCGGCGTCGGCGCTGCGGCCTGGCACTACGGCTGGCCGTTGCCGCGCGACTCCTATGGCCGCATCCTCGTGGCACTGCGCACGCTGGCGGTGTTGCTGGCCGTTGCGCTGCTGCTCGACGCGCCGTTTGGTGCGCGTTCCGCGCCGCGGGCGGTGGTAGCGCTGGACGTCTCGGCGAGTTGGGGGCGGGGGAGCGCGACTGGTGGCCGATTCGCCGAGGCGGCGAAGCGCGCCCGCGCGATCGACGGCGAGTTGTTGCTCTTTGGCGATTCGGTGCGCGTCGGTTCTGCGCCGGAGTCACCTGTGGACGGCGCCTCGCGCGTGGGGCCTGCGATCGATCGGTCCGCGGCGCTCGGTCGTCCCCTCGTGGTCATCACCGATGGTCAGATGGAAGACGCCGAGTCGCTCGATGGACTCCCCTCCGGCTCTCGGGTGGAAGTCCTCGACGCGCCGGCGGCGGTCGATGCCGCCGTACGGTCGCTGGAACTGCCGCAGGCGGCCGCTCCCGGCGATTCTGTCGAGCTGCGCGCGCTGATCGTCACCGCGGGCGCTGCGGTACCGGCGGCCACCGCGATGGTCCGGCTGTCCGACGGCTCGACCCTCGCCACGCAGGCACTGGGCGCGTTGCCGGCGTGGAGCGAACGCGAGTGGCGCGTGCGCTTCCTGGTGCCCGAGCGCCGTGATGCGCTGATCGTGCGGGTCATCGCCGTGGCCGCGGGTGACGTGGAGCCGCGCAACGACACGCTGTCCACCGTGCTCGATGTCCGCGGCGGGCCCACCGCGGTGTTCGTGACGACGTCGCCCGATCAGGACACGCGCTTTGCCCTCGACTTCATGCGCGGCGCCCTGGCGCTTGCCGTACGGGGCTTCGTGCGGGTCGCTCCGGGGCTCTGGCGGCAGGAGGGGACCCTGGCCCCTGTCGAGGAGTCAGTGGTGCGCGAAGCACTCGCCAAGGCCCCCGTGGGCGTGTTGCAGGGCGACACGGCGGTGTTCGGCCCCCCGCGATCGTTCACGCGAGGGGCGTTGGCGCTCGTCGTGCCGCCCCGCGACGATGATGGCGAGTACTTCACCGAACGTGCCGGGGCCTCACCGCTCTCGCCGTCGCTCATCGGCGTGCCGTGGGATTCACTGCCGCCCATTGTGGTGGGCCCGGCACCGGTGGGGACGTCGTGGAGCGCGCTCAGCGCGCGACGCGGGCGCCGGTTCGATGAGCGGGTGGTGGTCGCTGGCTACGATTCCCCACGTCGCATTGCGGTGATCCCCGCGCGGGGCATGTGGCGCTGGAAGTTCCGTGGGGGCCGCTCCGCCGACGCCTTCGCCGCCCTGTGGGGAAGCGTCTTCGACTGGCTGGCGCAGGGAGACACCGACGAACGTCCGGCGCGCGTGGCGTCGCCGTGGTTGCGCACGGGCGAGCCGGTGACGTGGCGGCGCGGGGTGGGGCGGGACACGCTCGTCACGGTGGTCTTGCGCCGTGATGGTGCCACGGCCACTGACACCGCGATCCTCAGGTTTCCGGCCGGTGGAGGCGTGGTCA
>CANNKR010000216.1 GCA_947504615.1 Gemmatimonadota bacterium
GCCTTTCTCGTGGAGTTGTCGCGCGAGTACTACCAGGCGCACAGCGGGCTGAAGGATGGGGCGGACTTGCAGCCGATCTTCAAGCGGCACGAGGGGGCCTACGGCGACGAGGCGATGTACGAGGTGCTGGAACGCTTTCAGTCGGCGCCCGCCGGGAGCGAGGCGCACCGGTCGGCGCGGTTGCTGCTCGACTGGCTGGTGGAGTCGCGGTGCGGACGCGAGCTGGCCCCGCTGGAGGAGCGCGAGATCGCGTGGGAAGGGGCGGCGATCATTCGCGGCAACGACGGCGCCGAGGAGCCGTACCAGCGCGCGGCGATCACCATTGCCAATACGCGCGACAAGAAGGAGCGCCAGGCGCTGGATGACGCACGCGCGGCGCTGGTGCAGGCAGAGTTGGCGCCCATGAAGCTCGAGCGGCTGCAGAAGGAGCACGACGTGGTGTCGGGGCTCGGGATCGCCGACGACTATATCGGGACGTGGGAGCGCCTGAGCGGCTTCGCCATTCGGCCGCTGCGCGACGAATGCGCGGCGTTCCTGCGCGACACGCAGGGGATGTGGGACGACGTGCTGCCGGGGTTCCTGAAGCGCGGGTTGAAGCTGTCGCCGGCCGACGCCACGCGCGCCGACGCGGTGGCGCTGATGCGCGCCCCGGAGTTCGACGCCGCGTTCAGCGCCGAGGCGATGGAGCGCGAGGTGCGACGCCACGTCAGCGACATGGGCGCGAGCCCCGACGCCTACGGGCGCGTGATCCTCGACACGGGGGACCGGCCGGGAAAGCGCGCGCGAGCCTTCTGTTCGCCGGTGCGGATTCCCGACGAGGTGTATCTGGTGCTGCGCCCGCACGGCGGCCAGCGCGACTGGACGACGCTGATGCACGAGCTGGGGCACGCGTTGCACTTCGCCAACATGGACCCCGCGTTGCCCTTCGAGTTTCGCTGGCTGGGTGACAACTCGATCACCGAAGGGTACGCGATGCTGTTCGATCATCGCTTGCAGGACCAGGGGTGGTTGCAGCGGTACAGCGGGCTGTCCAAGGCGGAGATGCCGGCGTACCAGCGGGCCGCGGCATTTGAGGAGCTGCAGTTTCTGCGGCGATACTGCGCCAAGCTCATCTACGAAGTGGAACTGCACGGCGCGACGACCTCATGGGCGGCGCTCCCCGACCTGTACGTGGAGACGCTCACGACGGCGACGGGCTTTCGCTACCAGCGCGCCGATGCGTTCGTGGACGTGGACCCGCGGTTCTACGCCGCGCGCTACCTGCGGGCGTGGCAGTTGCAGGCGCTGCTGAACGAGACGCTGCGCGAGCGGTTCAACGAGGATTGGTGGCGCAACCCGCAGGCGGGACCGTGGATGGAAGCCGAGTTGTTTGGGCACGGGCAGCGCGAACTGGCGACGGAGCAGGCGAATAGGGTTGCGGGGAAGGAGTTGGGATTTGGGCCGCTGGTTTGGGATATTGAGGGGAGGCTGGGATAGGACTTGTTCCTTGGGTGAGGGGTTCGGGTGTTGGGTCTTAGGTGAGGGGTTCGGGGTTTTGGGTGCAGGTGTTGGGTGAGGGGGCCCGGCGGACGGGGCCCCAGCGGACGGCGTAAAGCGTACAGCGTAAAGCCCACAGCTTCTGTAGTATTAGTAGTCCACACCAGAGGGCACACCGATGATCTTCTATCTCAACGGCCACTACGTTCCCCGCGAATCGGCGATGATCCCCGTCGAGGACCGCGGTTTTATTTTTGGCGACGGCATCTACGAAGGGGTGCGCGCCGTGGGCGGCAAGATGTTCGAGTGGCCCGCCCACGCGGACCGCATGGTCAAGGGCCTGAACGGGCTGCGCATCAACTTCAATGCGGAGCAGGTGAACGCGCTGGAGGGTGTCTGCGAGCGCGTGGTGCAGGAGAATGGCCTCACCGACGGCGAAGCGTTCCTGTACTTGCAGGTGTCGCGCGGCGCTGCTCCGCGCGGGCACAACTTCCCGCCCGCGAGCACGCCGCCCACGGTCTTCGTGTCGGCGTCCAAGCTTGTCGTCCCGCGCAAGATGCGCGACGAAGGCGGATCGGCCATCACCTTCCCCGACATGCGCTGGAAGCGCCGCGACTGGAAGACGGTCAACCTGCTGGGCAACGTGCTGGCGCGTCAGGCGGCGTTCGAGGCCAACGCATACGAAGCCATCCTGCACGAGGACGGCATCGTCACGGAAGGGGCGGCCACCAACACCTTTGCGGTGTTCGACGGCGTGCTGCGCACGCATCCGCTGAGCACGCGCATCCTGCACGGCGTCACGCGCAAGGTGGTGATGGAACTCATCGCCGAGCTGGATCTGCCGATTCTCGAAGAGGCGATCCCGCTGGCCCTGTTGCCTTCGGCCGACGAAATCTTCGTCTGCGGCTCCACGACCGACGTCACGCCCGTGGTGACGCTCGACGGCACGCCGGTGGGGAATGGCAAGCCGGGCCCGATCACGGTCAAGTTGCGCGAGGCGTTCGAGGCGCGGCTGTACCAGGCGGCGGGCGTGTCGCGGTAGCTGATGCCGCCACGCAAGCGCTACTTCCACCGGAGCACCCAGCCGCCGCCGGCGCCCGAGGTGTCGCGCGAGCGGCATGACCTCGACGCGGTGCGCGACATCGTGCACGCGGCGGTGAGTGGGGAATCGGCCGAGGAGGCGCTGCAGTTTGCGCTGGATCGCGTGGCGCCGTTGCTGGGCGCTGCGCTCGGGTCGGTCTACCTGATCGACGGCGCGTCGGAGTTGATGCGCCTGGTCGCGGCGCATCGATGGCCCGACAAGTACCGCCCGTGGCTGGGCGCTATGCGCGTGCGCGTCGGCTTTGGGCCGAGCGGCGAGGCGGCCAGTGAACGCCGGGTGATCGATGTGCCCGATGTCTTTGCCGACCCGGACCTGGAAGACTGGCACGACGTGGCGCACGAACTGGGCTTTGCCGCGATCACGGCGATGCCACTGGTGGCCGCAGGGCGGGTACTCGGCGTGGCGACGTTCTACTTTGGCGAGGCGTCCGAGGTGACGCGCGAGGCGCGCTCGTTGTTGCGCCTGGTGGCCGACCTGCTGGCCTCTGCGGCCGATCAGGCGGCCCGGCGCGACGAGCTGCGTCGCGTGAATGCCGTGCTGGCAGAGTCGACGGCGGAATTGGAACGCCTCTTTGCCGCAGTGGGCAGCGCGCGCCGGGAACGGGATGCCTTTCTGGAGGGGGTCTCGTACGAACTTCGCGCGCCGCTGGCCGGATTGCTGAGCAACCTGTCGCTGCTGGAGCAGGAAGTGTCAGGGCCGCTCACCGGTGGCCAGCTGGACGAAGTGCGTGCGTCGCGCCGGTCGACCACCCGCGTGCTCGATCTCGTGGAAACGCTGCTCGACTTTGCCGGTGCGCGCAGCGGCACGCTGGAACTGTCGAAGGAGGAGTTCGATCCGCGCGTGCCGATGCGCGACGCGGTCCGTGAGGTCGGCACACCAGAAGCCCGCATGGTGGTGGTGGCGGTGGAGCCGGTGCTCGCGCTGCCGCCGATGCAGGGCGACCGCCGCAAGATTGTCCGCCTGCTGGTTACCTTGGTGGGGCACGTGCTGGAGCAGGGTTCGTTCGACCAGGTGGAAGTCACGGTGGACGCCGATCACGAGCGGGTGCGATACCGTGTGCAGGAAGCGGGCGTCCGCCGATCGACGGGGTGGGACGACGGAGAAACGGTCGCGGAGGGTGCGGCGGTTGAACCCGCGGCGCCATCGTCGGTGCACTCCTCGTGGGCGCTCGATCTGGCGCGCGGTGTATCGCGATTGATGGGAGGAGGAGTATCCGCCGATGCCGTCGGCGAGGGACGCACGGCGTTCGTTCTCGATCTTCCGTTGGATGGCCCGCCGCCCACCGTCCCGGTGCCCGGCTGACTCACGAGGAACTGAAGCAATGCACAACCAGTCCAGTCGCACGTTCCAGACGCTGCGCACCAGCGAGGCGCCGGCCGACGTGCTCCAGGCCGCGCGCGCCTTCTTCTCGCGCCGGAACTCCGTCTATACGGCGTTCGTGGAAAATGAGGGGCCGAACTACCTGGCATTTCGCGGGCAGGGTGGCCAAGAGGTCATCGTCGCCGCATTCGCCGAGGAGGGCGGCACCGTGGTGAACGGGTCGTCGTACCTGTTCGACCAGCAGGTGGCGCGCTTTCTGGCGACGCTCGCTCCGGCTCCCTAGCCGAGTGGCGCTCCCCGCGCAGGACGCCGCCAGTCTCATCGCCGCCGCGTCGCGCCTGCGGGCCGAGGTGGCGCGCCGGATCGTCGGGCAAGAGGATGTGCTCGACGAGATCCTGATGGCGCTGCTGGCCGGCGGTCACGCGCTGCTCACCGGCGTGCCGGGCCTGGCCAAGACGCTGATGATCCGGTCGGTAGCCGAGGCCATGCATCTCGACTTTCGCCGCATCCAGTTCACCCCCGATCTGGTGCCGAGCGACATCACCGGCACCGAGCTGCTGGAAGAAGACACGGCCACGGGGCACCGCAGCTTCCGCTTCGTGCGCGGGCCGGTGTTCGCCAACATCGTGCTGGCCGACGAGATCAACCGCGCGCCGCCGCGCACGCAGGCCGCGCTGCTCGAAGCGATGCAGGAACACCGCGTGACGGCTGCCGGCCAGACGATGACGTTGCCCGAGCCGTTCTTCGTGCTGGCCACGCAGAACCCGGTCGAGCAGGAAGGCACCTATCCACTGCCCGAAGCGCAACTCGACCGTTTTCTGTTCGACATTCGCATTGGATATCCGACGGCGGACGACGAAGTGTCGATCCTGCGCCAGACTACCGGCGCGGCAGGCGCTCCGCTGACGCCGGTGTTGGACGCCGACACGACGCGTGCGCTGCAGCAGGCGGTGCGCGCCATCGCGGCCTCGGACACGGCGTTGCGCTACGCGGCCTCGCTCGCGCGCGCGACGCGCCCCGACGCGCCCGAGGCGACCGACCTGGTGCGTCGCTATGTGCGCTGGGGGGCGGGACCGCGCGCGGGGCAGGCGCTGATTCTCGGCGCCAAGGCGCATGCGCTGCTCGCGGGACGCGTGCACGTGGCGCCCGACGACCTGCTGCGCGTGGCGCGTCCGGTGCTGCGCCACCGCGTGCTCCCGAACTTTGCCGCGGAGAGCGAAGGGGTGACGGCCGAGCGGATCGTCGACGACCTGTTGCAGAAAGTCTCGGCGCCGCGGAGCGGCTTCGAGCCGTAGCATGGCGATCGGGGCGTACGGCGCGCTTCTCGACGCGGTGCGCGGCGTACGCTGGCCCGCGCGCCGCGCTGTGCCGGGCGGCGCGCCCGGTGCGCATCCGGCGCGCACGCGCGGCATTGCGACCGAGTTTGCCGAGTATCGTCCGTACCGGCAGGGCGACGATCCGCGGCGCGTCGACTGGAAGCTGCTGGCCCGCAGTGACCGCGCGTACGTGCGCCTCGCCCCAGACCGCGCAGTGCTCGGCACGACGTTCGTGGTGGACGCGTCGGCGTCGATGGCGTTCCCCGTGGACGGTCGCGGCAAGTGGACGCTCGCCCGCGAGGTGGCCGTGGGGCTCGCCGCCGTGGCCCACACGAGTGCCGATCCGGTGGGGCTCGCCGTGGCGCACGCGCAGGGCGTGACGGCGTTGCGTGGGCGTACCCGTCGCGGTGTGGTGGCCGAGATCGCGCATGCGCTCGATGAGGTCGCCCCGGGTGGAGCGTCGCCGCTGGCCCCCGTGCTGGCGACCGTGCGCGGTCGGGTGGTGATCATCGCCGACTGCCTGGGTGACGTGGACGATGTGCGCCGCGCGGCGCGGGTGCTGGTGGCGCAGGGTGGGGAAGTGACC
>CANNKR010000217.1 GCA_947504615.1 Gemmatimonadota bacterium
GGACTGCAACGCCGCTCCACCCGTGGCAGAAGATCCGTGGCTCATGCGTGCACTCTCGCGCTCTTGCGTTCGGCGGTCATCGGTCGATCTCTCCCATCACGATGTCGATGGACGCATTGATGGCAATCACGTCCGACAGCAGATGGCCTTCGACCATCTTGGGGATGGCCGAGAGATTGACGAACGACGGCGGCCTGATGCGCCAGCGCACCGGCTTGGAAGTGCCGTCGGACACCATGTAGTACCCTTTCTCGCCCTTCGGGCTTTCCACCGCGACATACGACTCGCCGATCGGCGGACGCGGTCCTTCCATCACGTTCTTGAAGTGATGGATCATCGACTCCATTTCACTCGTCGCCTTGTGCTTGGGCGGCAGGATGACGCGCGGGTCGTCCACGTTCACCGGGCCGTCGGGCAGGCGCACCAGGGCCTGTTCGATGATGCGCACCGACTGCCGCATCTCCTCCATGCGCACCAGGTAGCGGTCGTACACGTCACCCGTGTTCCCCACCGGCACGTCAAAGTCGTACGTCTCGTAATCGAGGTACGGAAAATCCTTGCGCACGTCGTACGCCACGCCCGAGGCACGGATCATGGGGCCCGAGAGGCCATAGTTCAGCGCTTCTTCCGGCGTCATCACACCGAGGCCGACCGTACGCCCCACCCAGATGCCATTGCGGGTGAGCATGCGATCGCATTCATCGAGCGTCTTGGGGAACGAGCGCAGGAACGCCCGGAGCCCGTCCAGCCAGCCGTCGGGAATGTCGGCCGCCATGCCGCCCACGCGCGAGCCGGTGGTCGTCAACCGCGCGCCGAACCAGCCCTCGAGCAGGTTGTAGATGTTCTCCCGCTCCTGGAACGACCAGAGGAACGGCGTGTAGGCGCCGATGTCGATGCCCGTCGTCCCCATCCACACGAGATGCGAACTGATACGCGACAACTCCATGCTGATCACGCGCAGCACGGTGCACCGCGGCGTGATCTCGATGCCGAACAACTGCTCCGCACCCAGGGAAAACGCGATGTTGTTGCCGATGCAGTTCAGGTAATCGTCCCGGTCGGTCCACGGGATGATCTGGTTGTACTGCCGGTACTCGCCAATCTTCTCGAAGCCGCAGTGCAGGTAGCCGATGTGCGGAATGCAGCGCACCACGGTTTCGCCATCGAGTTCCAGCACCAGCCGGAGCACGCCGTGCGTGGCCGGATGCTGCGGCCCGATGTTGATGAGCATGTGCTCACCTTCGAGCTCCGGCTCGAGCGACGCCGGCATCGTCCGACCGTTCGGGTCGCCGCCGACCAGCGGGATGCGCTGCGGGCGGCCATCGTGGCCGAGTCCACTGGTGGACAGTTCGACTTCTATGGTTCGTGTCGTGGCCATCGTCTATTCTCCCGTCGACTCGCCGCCCCGAATACGGGCGCGCATGTCCAGGGGGAGTTCCTCGAAGGCATCGGCGACGGTCAGCTCTTCCATCGAGTAGCGCGCCTCGGGGTTGGCGGACAGCGCCTGGCGCAGCTGCTCGGCGCGGCTGAACCGCCCGCGTAGCGGAAAATCCTTGCGCAGCGGAAATCCCTCGGCGAACTGCTCCCACAGCAGGATGCGGCGCAGGTCCGGGTGCCCCTCGAACTTGATGCCGAACATGTCGTAGCACTCCCGCTCCAGCCAGTCCGCGCTCTTGTAGACCGGACAGATGGACGGCACACTGAGCGGCTTGCCCTTGGGCAGCGGCGCCTTGAGGCGCAGGAAACGGCGGTACTTGATCGAGCGCAGGTGCCAGATCATCTGGAGGGGCAGCTCACGGTCGCGGAACTCCACCGCGGTGACGTCCACCAGGTATTCGTAGCTCTGCGAGGGGTCGTCATGCAGCCAGCGCACGATGTCCAGCGCGCGGGTGGCGTCGATCGTGACGGAGGTCTCGCCCCACACCACGTCCACGCGGCTCACGGCGGCCCCGAACTGCGCCTTCAACGCCTCACCCGACGGATTCGCCTCGCCGCCATGATGCGGCACCTTCTTGGGCGTCACGGGGGCCGGCAGGTTGGGCGCGGTGCCAGCGTGAATGATCTCGAAGGCGGTCACAGGCCGCTCCGGGTCTGATTCACCGAGTTGCCGAAGGGCTCGGACAGCTTGTCGATCATCATCGGCGGGATGTACAACTGGCTCTTGGGATCCGGCTCCATCTCGATGCGCGAGGCCGTATCACCCATGCGCTCCTTCATGATCTTCTTCTGCAGCATCATGATGCCGTAGATGAGGGCCTCGGGACGCGGCGGGCAGCCGGGCACGTACACGTCGATCGGAATGATGGTGTCGATGCCCTGGACCACGGCGTAGGTGTCGAACATGCCGCCGGTCGAGGCGCAGGCGCCCATGGAAATGGCCCACTTGGGCTGGGGCATCTGCTGCCAGATGCGGCGCAGCACCGGCGCCAGCTTGAAGGGGACGCGCCCCGCGCAGATCAGGACATCGGCCTGCCGTGGGGAGAACCCCATGCGCTCCATGCCGAAGCGGGCGAGGTCGAACTTGGACGCCGCGGCTGCCATGAACTCGATGGCGCAGCAGGCCGTCCCGAAGGGCATGGGCCACAGGGAGTTGGCGCGCCCCCAGTTGACCAGGAAGTCGAGTCGCGTGGTGATCCAGCCATCACTGTTGGCCGGATCGAGGGACACGAGGTTCGACTGCGGTGACGCGGTCAATCCCATTGGAGGGCTCCCTTCTTCCAGACGTAGGCGAAGCCGGCGAACAGGATGGCCATGAAGACCAGCATTTCGCCGAGCCCAAAGAACGAGATCTGTGACGCCGGACAGGCGCCCGCGATGAGCGGCACGTGGCAGGAGAGCTGCCGGTAGTACGCGGCCCACGGGATCATGAACACGGTTTCGATGTCGAACACGATGAACAGCATCGCCACCATGTAGAACTTCACCGAAAAGCGTTCGCGGGCGTCGCCGAGCGGGGGCATGCCCGATTCGTAGGCCTGCTGCTTTACCGGGGTCGGGCGCATCCGCAACACCAGCGTCGAAAACCCGATGATGGCGGCCGCGTTGAAGCACACAAACGCGATGAGAAATAGAACGGGTAGGTAGTTGCGATCCATGCCTGTAGTTCCGACTTCGTGAAAGATTTCACGAGCGTGAAGCAGCACGGAAAAGTATTCCCCGTGCAACGAGGGTGTCAACAAGACGAACACCCGATATCGTGTAGGGGAAGAGGCCCGTTTTCGCGGCACTTCCACTACACCGGGACACCCCGGTATCTTCGAGGCGAACCCTCAACGCCCGGTGCACATGTCCATTCAGAACGACCGCTGGATCACGGAGATGGCCGAGAAGCACGGGATGATCGAGCCGTTCGAGAACTCCCAGCAGCGGGCCGGGGTCATTTCGTACGGGGTGAGCGCCTACGGCTACGACATGCGCGTGGCGCGCGAGTTCAAGATCTTCACGAACGTCCTGAACTCGATTGTTGATCCCAAATCGTTCGACCCCAAGAGCTTCGTGGAGTGGGAGGGGGACGTCTGCATCGTGCCGCCCAACTCGTTTGCCCTCGCCCGGAGCGTCGAATATTTCCGCATCCCGCGCGACGTCATGACGATCACCGTGGGCAAGAGCACCTATGCCCGGTGCGGCATCATCACGAACGTCACGCCGTTCGAGCCGGAATGGGAAGGCTTCGTGACGCTCGAGATCAGCAACACGACCCCGCTGCCGGCCAAGATCTACGCCAACGAGGGGATCGCGCAGGTGCTCTTCTTCAAGGGTGAGGAGCCGCCGATCACGAGCTACAAGGACAAGAAGGGCAAGTACCAGGGCCAGGTTGGGGTGACGCTGCCGAAGATCTGAGGCATCCGTCGGGTACGGTCAGTCCCGACGGACGCCGGTGAAACGAAAGGCCCACCGATTCTCCTCGGTGGGCCTTTCTCGTCCGACGTGCGGCGACGTGGTCCTGCGGACGCCTACCCGCCCCCCAGCATCACCTTCTCGGGCCGCTGCGTCGCCGCGGCGACGATATAGTCGCCGTTCATCCGCTTGATGAAGTCGATGCTGATCCCCTTGGGGCACGCCGCCATGCACTCGCCGAACAGCGTGCAGCCGCCGAACCCTTCGAGATCCATCTGCGCCACCATGCTCAGCGCGCGGCGGTACCGTTCGGGCTGCCCCTGCGGCAGCAACCCCAGATGGCCGATCTTGGCCGCGGTGAACAGCGAGACCGAGGCGTTGGGGCACGCCGCCACACAGGCGCCGCAGCCGACGCACGCCGCCGCATCCATGGAATCGTCGGCGTCCTGCTTGCCGATGGGCAGCGCGTTGGCGTCCTGCGGTGAGCCCGTGGCCACGGAGATGAAGCCGCCCGCCTGGATGATGCGGTCGAGCGCGGTGCGATCCACCACGAGGTCGCGCAGCACCGGAAACGCCGTGGCGCGCCAGGGCTCGAGCGTAATGGAATCGCCGTCCTTGAACGAGCGCATGTGCAGCTGGCACGTGGTGGTCAGCTTGCTTGGCCCATGAGCCACGCCGTTGATCATCATGCCGCACATGCCGCAGATTCCTTCGCGGCAGTCGTGGTCGAACGCAATGGGATCCTTGCCCTCGAGCACGAGCCGCTCGTTGACCACATCGAGCATCTCGAGGAATGAACTTTCCGGGCTGACGTTCGTGGCCGTGTACTCCTCGAACTTGCCGGGAGCCTGCGGGCCGGACTGCCGCCAGACCTTGAGCGTGACCTTCATGTTTCCAGACATTCGTCAGTCACTCACTTGTAGCTGCGGGTGGCGAGATGCACGTTCTCGAATTCGAGCGGTTCCTTGTTGAGTACCGGCGCCGTGCCTTCCCCGGTGTACTCCCAGGCGGCCACGTAGCAGTAGTCGTCGTCGTTGCGCTTGGCCTCGCCCGCTTCCTGGTACTCCTCGCGGAAGTGACCACCGCACGACTCCTCGCGGTGCAGCGCATCGAGGCACATCAACTCGCCAAACTCCAGGAAGTCGGCCACGCGGCCGGCCTTCTCCAACTGCTGGTTCAGTGAATCGCCGGTTCCCGGCACCGTCAGGTTCTGCCAGAACTCTTCACGCAGCGGCGGAATATCCTTCAGCGCCTGCTTGAGCCCGGCCGCGTTCCGGGCCATGCCGCACCCTTCCCACATGATCTTGCCGAGCGCCCGGTGGAATGAATCGGCGGTCCGCTTGCCCTTGATCCCCAGCAGCGTGGTCGTGCGCTGCTGCACCCCTTCCAGCGCCGCGCGGAACTCGGCGTGGTCGGTGGTCACCTTGTCGAGCTTGGTGGACGCGAGATAATGCCCGATGGTGTACGGCAACACGAAGTATCCGTCCGCCAGCCCCTGCATGAGCGCGCTGGCGCCCAGCCGGTTGGCGCCGTGATCGCTGAAGTTGGCCTCCCCGATGACGTGCAGGCCCGGGATGGTGCTCATCAGGTTGTAATCGACCCAGAGCCCGCCCATGGTGTAGTGCGAGGCGGGGTAGATGCGCATGGGCGTCGCGTACGGATTTTCATCCGTGATGCGCTGATACATGTCGAACAGGTTGCCGTAACGCTCGGAGATCTCGTTGGCACCAAGGCGCTTGATGGAATCGGCGAAGTCCAGATACACGCCGCGCCCGCCCGGTCCCACGCCGCGGCCGTCATCGCACGCTTCCTTGGCTGCCCGGCTCGAAATGTCGCGCGGCGCCAGGTTGCCGTAGCTCGGATACTTGCGCTCCAAGTAGTAGTCGCGATCCTCTTCGGCAATATCGCTCGGCGTCTTGCCGGCGTCTTCCTTGCGCTTGGGCACCCAC
>CANNKR010000218.1 GCA_947504615.1 Gemmatimonadota bacterium
GTGTGAGTTTGGGTGAGGGGTTCGGGGTGGCGGGTGCAGGAGTGAAGTGAGGGGTTCGGGGTGGCGGGTGCAGGTGGGGGGTGAGGGGTGGCAAGTGACGGCGGGTTATTGAGATAGGCGGTTGACATGGGGCCGGAGCAGGGCTAGGTTCCACGGACAATCAGCCAAGTGGGTGAGCGGTCGCTCGCCCCACCCGTCGGCCACTGGCGCTCGCGCCGGATGTGCTCCCGGAGTCCCTGCATAGGCGGCGCGCACTCTTCGTGCGCGTCCGTTGTTGATGCGCGGATCCGGTATACCGGGTCCGCGTTCTTGTTTTCCCTGTCTCTGAGGTACCGAGTCATTCAGGACACCACCAAGCGGCCTCCGCGCGTCAACCGGCAGATTCGTATCAGCCCAGTGCGCGTGATCGGGGCCGATGGCTCCCAGCTTGGCATCATGGAAGTCGATGCGGCGTTGTCACAGGCCGTGGAGCAGGGGTTCGATCTGGTCGAAGTGGCGCCACTCGCGCGTCCGCCGGTGGTCCGGATCATGGACTACGGCAAGTACAAGTTCGAGATGGCCAAGCAGGCGCGGCAGGCCAAGAAGAAACAGCACGTGATCCTCCTCAAGGAAGTGAAGTACCGTCCGGGCATTGAGGACCACGATTTTGATACCAAGACGCGTCACGCTCGGCGCTTCCTGGGTGAAGGAAACAAGGTGAAGGTGACGTTGATGTTCCGCGGCCGTCAGATTGCCCATCCCGAGCTTGGCCGGGCAGTGGTGGAACGGGTCGCATCCGAACTTGCAGACGTGGCAAAGGTGGAAGTTGATGCCAAGCTCGAAGGCAAGTCGTTGACGATGATTCTCACGCCAAAGTAAGCGAGGCTGTCATATGCCAAAGATGAAGCGCCACTCGGGCGCCAAGAAGCGTTTTTCGCTCACCGCGACGGGCAAGGTACGCCGCCTGAAGGCCTACAAGAGCCACATTCTGACGAAGAAGACGGCCAAGCGGAAGCGCAACCTGCGTCGTCCCGCGATTGTCGCCACCAACGGTGAAGCCAGGAACATCAAGCGCCTGTTGTCGGCGTAAGGAGCTAACATGCCACGCGTAAAGAGCAACCCGACGCGCCTCAAGCGCAAAAAGCAGATCATGGAGCATGCCAAGGGCTTCTACGGTGCCCGTAGCAAGCTCTGGCGTCCGGCGAAGGAAGCGGTGGAGCGTGCCTGGCGGTACGCGTACCGCGACCGCAAGAACAAGAAGCGCGAGTTCCGCCGCCTGTGGGTCATCCGCATCAACGCGGGGGCACACCTCAACGGCCTCAACTACTCGAACTTCATCCACGGCCTGATGAAGGCGGGGATCGAGATCGATCGCAAGATTCTCTCGGACATCGCCATTCAGGATCCGGCCGCTTTTGCGGCGCTCGCCGACAAGGCCCGCGCCGCGCTGACCGAAGCCGCGTAGGTCGCGGTGGGCAGCATTGACCGGCAGGGGGCCTTTGGGCTCTCTGCCGGTTTTCTTTTTGACTGTAGACGGTAGACGGTAGACGGTAGACGGTGACGAAGCCGGCCGTTTCCGCCAATCGCGCTATCGCACGCTAGATTTCCCGCAGTCGCCCGCCTACCGTCTACCGTCTACCGTCTACCGTCTAGCATGCTCCTCGACGATTTCCGTTCCGCGGCGGCATCGCTGCGCACCGACGGCCCCGGCCAGATTGCCGCGGCGTCCTCGCTCGACGCCTGGACCGAGGTGCGCAACGCCCTCGTCGGGCGCACCAGCGGCCGCCTGTCCGACCTGATGACCGCACTGGGGACGCTGCCCAAGGAAGACCGCCGCGAGGCGGGGCAGCTGGCCAACGCGGTGAAGCAGGAACTCGAGGCGCTGCTCGATGCGCGTCACACCGAGCTCTCGCGCGGCCAGCAACAGGGGCCGGCCATCGACGGGACCATGCCCGCGCGCGCCACGTGGCAGGGGTCGGTGCATCCGGTGTCGCTGGTGATCGACGAAGTGGTGGAGATCTTCCGCGAGTTGGGCTTCACCATCGCCCTCGGCCCCGAAGCCGAGCACGCATGGTACAACTTTGGCGCGCTCAACTTCCCGGCCGACCATCCGGCCATGGACCTGCACGACACGCTGTACCTCAACGACGACCTGGTGCTGCGCACGCACACGTCGCCGGTGCAGGTGCGCACGCTGCAGCAGTACGCGCCGCCGATCCGCATCCTGGCCCCCGGCAACGTGTACCGCCGCGACTTCTTTGACCCCTCGCATGCGCCGATGTTTTCGCAGATCGAGGGACTGGTGGTCGACGAAGGGATCACCTTTGCCGACCTCAAGGCCACGCTGACGCGTTTCGCCAACCGGTTCTTCGGCGAGACGAAGACGCGCTTCCGTCCGTCGTACTTTCCGTTCACCGAACCGTCGGCCGAGATGGACGTGCTGTGCGGCGTCTGCAAGGGATCGGGCTGCCCGGTGTGCAAACAGAGCGGCTGGGTGGAGATCCTGGGCTCGGGCATGGTGCATCCGACGGTCCTCGAAAACGCAGGCATCGACAGCGAGAAGTACACGGGGTGGGCGTTCGGCCTTGGGCCGGCCCGCACCGCGATTTCCCGTCACGCCATTCCCGACATCCGCATCCTGTACGATTCGGATGTGCGCTTCCTGGAGCAGTTCGCCCGATGAACGTCTCGCACGAGTGGTTGCAGGCTTTCGTCCCGCACGCGCTCAGCGCCGAGCAGGTGCGTGACCTTCTCACCGCGCACGTGGCGACGGTGGAGGGCTTCGAGCGCCTGCGCGCCGACCTGGCGCCGTTCGTCGTGGCGCGCGTGGTCGAAAGCGAAAAGGTCCCGGACACCAAGCTGTCGTTCAACAAGGTGGACGACGGTTCGGGAACGCTGCTCGAGGTGGTGTGCGGCGCCCCCAACGTGACGGTCGGCGCGATGTACCCCTTTGCGCGCAGCGGCACGCTGATGCCCGCGGGCTTCAAGATCGAGAAGAAGAAAATCCGCGGCTTCACGAGCAATGGCATGCTCTGCTCGGCGAACGAACTTGGATTGGGTGAAGATCAGGCCGGTATCCTGGAACTCACCACCGACGCGGCACCGGGCACTCCGCTGCTGACGGTGCTGCCGCTGGGTGACGTGCGGATGGTGGTGGACGTGCTGCCCAATCGTCCCGACCTGCTGTCGCACCTTGGCGTGGCGCGCGAAGTGAGCGCGCTCACCGGCGTGGCGATGCGGAGCCCGCTGGATGCGCTGCTGCCTGCTGATGCCGAGGGCGCGGTGGCTGGCCGCGGTGTTGCGCTGGGTGCTGAGGCGCGCGACGCGCGGCAGGCGTCGAGTGGTGGCGCAACCGTTCGACTGGAAGACGCCGAGGGATGCCCGCTCTACCTGGGCGCGGTCATTCGCGGCATTGCCGTGGGACCCAGCCCCGCGTGGCTGCGCGAGCGCGTGGAAGCGGCGGGGGTGCGCTCGATCAGCAATGTCGTGGACGTCACCAACTATGTGCTGCACGGGCTGGGGCAGCCGATGCACGCCTTCGACCTGGCACGACTGGCGGAACAGACGGTCGTGGTGCGCCGCGCGCGCGCCGGTGAGAAGATGGTGACGCTCGACGGCGTGGAACGCACGCTGACGACCGAGATGACGATGATCGCCGACGCGTCGCAGAGCATCGCGGTGGCGGGGGTGATGGGCGGGCGCGATTCCGAAGTGACCGACGCGACCACTGATGTCCTGCTCGAAGTGGCGTACTTCAATCCGCGGCGTACGCGGCTGACACGGCGCGCGCTGGGGCTGTCCACCGACGCGAGCTATCGCTTTGAACGTGGCATCGATCCGCAGGGCGGCGAAACGGCGTTGCGCGTGGCGGTGGCGTTGCTGGTGGCCGTTGCCGGTGGGCGCGTGGACGGGGGAATGATCGCCGTGGGCGCGGCTCCCTCGGCGCTGCCGCCGGTGACGTTGCGTCCGGCGCGGGTGGAGGCGGTGCTGGGCGCGGAGGTGAGTGGCTCGGAGATTACCGGGTATCTGTCGGGGATTGGGTTCGGGGTGGCGGGTGCAAGGGTGGGTGAAGGGGAGGGTGAAGGGTTCGGGGTGGCGGGTGCAGGGGTGGGTGAGGGGGAGTTGGTGGTGACGCCACCCTCGTGGAGACGAGACGTTACCCACGAAGTCGATCTCATTGAGGACGTGGCGCGACTGCATGGGTACGATCGCCTGCCCGACACCATCGAGGCGTATCGTCCCACGACCGTGCCGGATCATCCGCTGTACCTGGCGGGGCGCCGCGTGCGCGACGCGCTGGTGGCCACCGGTCTGGCCGAAGTGCGGCCGATTCCGTTCGTGAAGGGCGATGACGCCTCGCACTGGCGCGTGACCAACCCGCTGGCCGAAGACGAGCCGCACCTGCGCACCTCGGTGCTGCAGTCGCTGGTGCCGCGCGCCGAGTACAACCTGACGCGCATGCAGGGCGATGTTCGGATTTTCGAAGTGGGGTCGGTCTTTCTCGGCAAGAGCAGCGGGACCGTGGACGAAGTGGTGCGGGTGGGTGTGCTGATCATGGGCGCCCGAGCGCCGCGTCACTTTTCCGACACCGCGTCATCGACGGCCATTGATGCGTGGGACGCGAAGGCGCTGGCCGAACGCGTCGCACGCGCGGCGTATCCGGGGGCATCCATCGAGATTGGCGTCGCCGAGGAGCCAGCGCTGTGGCAGGTCCTGGTCAACGGACAGATCATCGGCAGCGTCTGTCGGCTGACGCTGGACGCGCCCGTGTGGGCGTCGGGCGCGTTCGGCATTGAATGCACGATCGGCGCGATGCCACTGGCCCCTGTGGCGGAGCCAGGAACATCCGCGCATGCCGGTGCCCGTCCGGCCGTGGCCTCGGCCGCGCCGCCCGTGCGGTATCAGGCGATTCCGACGACGCCGGCCGCCGAATTCGACCTGGCGCTTCTGGTGCCGGACGGCATTCCGGCCGGTGATGTGGAACGGGTGCTGCGTACCAGCGGAGGCGAGATGCTGGAACGCCTGTCGTTGTTCGACGAGTTCCGCGGCGCCGGCGTGCCGGACGGCATGCGCTCGCTCGCGTGGCGGTTGACCTTCCGACATCCGGAACGCACTCTACGCGACAAGGAGATCGACGGTCGTCGGTCGCAACTGCTCAAGTCCCTGGAGAATCAGCTCGGTGTCAAACCCAGATCGGCCTGACGTCGCGGCCTTCAAGGATCTGTCGTTCCTCATCTATCAGGTCGGTGAGGAACTGAGCGGATTCCGCAAGCGCGCCCATGCGGCGGAACAGCGGCTGAAGACCATCGCGTCGGGAACGGGCGGGTCGTCACTGGCCGCCGAGGAGCGCGTGGCTCAGCTGGAAGCGGAGAACGGCCGGCTGCGCGAGCGTCTGGTGCAGGCCGAGCAGCAGGCGGCCAAGATGCTCGACCAGGTGCGGTTCCTGCGGCAGCAGCACGTGCTGGAGGGCGGGGCATGAGCAGCATCAAGCACAGCACCAAGGTGACCATCTGCGGCGAGGACTACACGATCCGGTCGGATTCGCCGCCCGAGCACACGCGCGCGGTGGCGGCGTACGTGGACGCGAAGATCCGCGAGGTGCTGGAGA
>CANNKR010000219.1 GCA_947504615.1 Gemmatimonadota bacterium
CCCACGCTCATACAGGCGGCGCGACAGCCGCTCGAGCGCTGCGGCATCGGGCGCGCCGATCTCGAGGCGCATGCGTTCCACGGTGATGTTCTCATCGTGTCCCTCCTCGGCCTTGGTCGCGGGCGAGAACACCGGCTTCGGGAACGGCGAACTCTCCAGCAGCCCGGCGGGCAGGGCCTCGCCGGCCAGCGTGCCCGATGCGCCGTACTCCTTCCACGCCGAGCCGCTGATATAGCCGCGCACCACGCACTCGATGGGAAACACCTCGGTGCGGCGACACAGCATCGTCCGGCCCCGCAGCTGCTGCGCGAACGGTGCGAGCGATGGGACATCGGCGATGATGGCCGCGGCGTCGACGCTCAGCATGTGGTGCGCGATCTCGTCCTCGAACTGACGCAGCCACCACGCGGTGATCTGCGTCAGCACGGCCCCCTTGAACGGCACCAGCTCGGCCATGATCACGTCGAAGGCGCTCACGCGGTCGCTGGCCACCAGCAGCAGGCGGTCGTCGCCCACGGCGTAGACATCGCGCACCTTGCCGCGCCGGATGACCGGCAGCGGCAGGGCGGTGGTTCCCACCATCGTCACGCTCATACGCGCACCTCCTCTCGGGTAACTTCGTCGGTACCCGCCGCGGCCAGCAGGGGCTGCACCACCTCGGTCAGGAACTCGGTGACTTGCTGCGTGGACCGCCCGGTGAAACGGCGCGGGTCGAGCGTCTCGCCAAGATCGGCGATCGCCACGGGGTACGCGGGATCGGCGGCCAGGCGCTGGAGCATGTCGTTCGGCACGCCCTCGTCCTTCATGGCACGCGCCGCGGCAATGCTGTGCACGCGGATCACTTCGTGGATAGCCTGCCGGTCACCGCCGGCCTTCACGGCGCGCACGATCAGTTCCTCGGTGGCCATGAACGGCAGCTCGTCGGCGAGCCGCCGGCGGATGCGCGCCGGGTGCACCTCGAGTCCGCGCGCGATGTTCTCCATCAGGATCAGCAGCGCGTCGGTGGCGAGGAACGCCTCGGGCACCACGAGGCGGCGGTTGGCCGAGTCGTCGAGCGTCCGTTCGAAGTACTGCACGCTGTGGGTCTGGTTGGCGTTCGGAGTGAGCGACAGCACGAAGCGGCTGAGCGAGTTGATGCGCTCGCTGCGCATCGGGTTGCGCTTGTACGCCATCGCGGACGAGCCGATCTGCTCCTTCTCGAACGGCTCCTCGATTTCACCGAATGCCTGCAGCATGCGCAGGTCGCCCGCGAACTTGGCGGCGCTGGCGGCGATGCCGGCGAGCACGTCCAGCACGTGCGCGTCGAGCTTGCGGCTGTACGTCTGCCCGGTCACCGGCAGCGAGGCGCTGAATCCCATGGCCTGCGTGACGCGCCGGTCGAGCTCGCGCACCATGGCGTGGTCGCCGCCGAAGATCGACAGGAAGCTGGCTTGCGTGCCCGTGGTGCCCTTGACGCCGCGCATTGGCAGCGTGGCGATGCGGTGGTCGAGGTCGGCGAGGTCGAGCACCAGGTCCTGCATCCAGAGCGTGGCGCGCTTGCCCACGGTGGTCGGTTGCGCCGGCTGCAGGTGCGTGTATCCCAGCGTCGGCTCGTCCTTCCACTGGTCCGCGAACGCCGAGAGCGTGCGCAGCAGGGCGACCACCCGCGCGCGCACGAGCACCAGCCCGCGTCGCATCAGGATGAGGTCGGCGTTGTCGGTGACGAACGCCGACGTCGCGCCCAGGTGGATGACTCCCTTGGCGGCCGGTGCTGCGTCGCCAAATGCGTGCACATGCGCCATGACGTCGTGCCGAAAACGCTTCTCGTATGCGGCCACCGCCCCGAAGTCGATGTCGTCCAGGTGGGCGCGCATCTGGGTGAGCGCCTCGACGGAAATGTCCGCCCCGAGGTCACGCTCGGCTTCGGCCAGCGCGAGCCAGAGACGGCGCCACAGGCCGTACCGCGACGGCGGCGCCCACAGTTGCAGCATGGCCGCCGAGGCATAGCGCTCGGATAACGGCGAAGTCCAGGAAGTGTTGTCTGTCATCGGATTTGGAAATCGATCGGAATCAGGAAGCCGCCGCGCTCGACGATCATCCGGATGGGGCCGCGCCCGGTCATCGCCTCGAGCAGGCGACCCGCCTGCTGCGCGTTGCTGACGGCGGTGCGGTTGACTTGCACAATCACGTCGCCGCTCTGGATGCCCAGTTCCTCGGACACGCGTTGCGAGACCTTGTAGACCACGGCGCCCTGCCCGTTGCGGATGCTGCGCTCCGACCGGATGGAAGGCGTGAGGGTGATGAGTTCGATCTCCTTGAGCACCGACACTTTCTGTGCGGTGACCTCCGGCAGGTCGGCCACCCGCACCTTCACCGTGCGCTCCCGGCCGATGTGCCGGACGCGGAGGTCGGCGTCCTCACCCACATGCATCTCGAGCAGCTCGGCTTCCCAGTCGTACGCATTGCGCACGGCCCGTTCACGCGACCGCACGATGACGTCGCCGTTCTCGAGGCCGGCCGCCGCGGCCGGCGATCCCGGCGTCACGGTGCGGATCACGGCGCCGCCGCGCAGGGCGTCACGGTTGTTCTGCTGCGGCAGGGCGATCTTCACGCCAATCCACGGGCGGCGCACCGTGCCGTGCGCCAGCAGGTCGTCGGTCACGCGCTTGGCCCGGTCGATCGGGATGGCGAAGCCGAGGCCGATGGAACCGCCGGTCGGCGTGTAGATGGAACTGTTGACCCCGATCACCTCGCCCGCACCATTCACGAGCGGGCCGCCCGAGTTGCCGGGATTGATCGACGCATCCGTCTGGATCATGTCGACGTACACGCCCTGTCCTTCGCTTTGCCCCACCAGATTGCGCCCGGTGGCGCTGATCACGCCCGTGGTCACCGATGGCTCGGAGTTGCCCAGCAGGAATCCGTACGGATTGCCGATGGCGATCGCCCATTCCCCGATGAGGAGGTCGCGCGATCCGCCGAGCGGCGCGACGGGGAGGTTCCGCGCGTCGATCTTCAGTACGGCGAGGTCGTTCATCTCGTCGATGCCGAGGATCTTGGCGGGGTAGGTGGTGCCGTCGCGCAGGGCGATGCTCACGTTGGTCGCACCGGCGACCACGTGGGCATTCGTCACGATCACGCCGTTGGGCTGGACGATGAATCCGGAGCCGATGCCGGCGCGCGTCTGCTGTTCCCCCTGGGAGTCTTGTTTGCCGAAGAAGAAGGCGAACGGGTCCACCGGCGAGCGGAAGACCGTCTCGGTCTGCACCGTCACCACGGCGGGGGCGACGCGCGCGACGGCATCGGTGATCGCGGTGCGACGCCCTTGGGCAATCTGACCCGCCGCCTCGCGCCGCGTCGTGATGCCCTGGGCGGAGGAGCTGGCTGGCGCCGCTCCCTCGCATCCGAGGAGAAGCACCAGGAAGAGCGGCGTGAGGCGGCGCATGGTCATCGCGCGCGGCGGGACTTGGGACGCCGGCTGATTTCCCCGAGGAAGCGGTCGAAGCCGCGGTCGGTCAGCGGATGCTGCAGCAGCGCCTTCAGCACGTCGGTGGTCACCACCGCGCCGTCGGCGCCCGCCGTGGCTGCGTCGGTGAAGGCCCGCGCGCTGGCCGGGCCGGCGGCGATGATGTCGCACTCGATGCCGAAGCGGTCGAAGATGATCCGCGTTTCACGGATCGCGAGCGAGGGGTCTTCCCCTACGTGCGCGGCGGCATCCACGGCGATGGTGACCATGCAGGCTCCCGCCTTGGCCGCGAGCACCGCCTGCGCCGCGTTGTGCACGAGGGTGGCGGCCACGCGCACCCCTTCGGCGCTCAGGCGCTTGATCGCCGGCAACGCGTCCTCCACCAGGGGGACGGCCACAACCACCTGCTCGGCGAGGCGGGCCAGTTCGCGTGCGCCCTTGTACAGCGCCTCGCGATCGATGGCGCTCACCGAGGCAATCACCGGCAGCGGAACCACCGACGACAGTTCCTGCACGAGTTCGCGCGGGTCGGCGCTGGGGAGCTGGGCCGCGATGACGGCGGGGGTGGCCACGATGCCGTCGATCAGGCCAGCGGCGAAGGCCCAACGAACATCGTCGAGCGTCACGGAAGCGAGGTAGATGCGCATCAGGGGCTCAGGTACAGGGCGGTGGGATAGGTGACCTGCTCGAGGAAGAGGCCGGCGGCGGGCGCCGGCGGTGACACGTCGTCGTTGGCAGTGGCGTTCAGCAGTGTGGTGAAGTCCTCGCGAGGGCGCTGGTGCGTGGCCACCTCGATCATTGTGCCGATCAGGAAACGCACCATGTGGTGCAGAAAGCGGTTGGCTTCGACGTCGAAGGCCAGCCCGCTCGCTACCTCCCGCCAGCGGGCAAGACGAATCTCGCACCGATGGTCGTCTTCTGCTGGCGCCGTGCCCCGAACCGCAAACCCCAGGAACCGATGCTCCCCGAGCAACGAAGCCGCGCACCACGCCAGCGCTTCGCGATCGATGGCTCGCAACATGGGCCATTCCCAGCGCCGCCGAAAAGGCGAGCGGGCGGCTTCGTCGAGCCCTATCGCATAGCTGTACCGCCGACTGGTCGCGCTGAACCTCGCGTGAAACTCCGGTTGCATCTCGTGCACCGCCGCCACCCACACGTCGCCGGGAAGCTGTGCATTCAGCACGTGCCTCAGCCGGTCGGGCGTCCAGTGCGCCGGTACTTCCACCCCGGCCACCTGACCACGGGCATGCACGCCCGCATCCGTTCGGCCAGCCCCCGTCACTCGTACAGGACCCCCGCACAACTTCGCCAGCACGGACTCCAGTGTCCCCTGGATGGTGCGCATGCGCGGCTGCACCTGCCACCCGGCAAAGTCGGTGCCATCGTAGTGCAATACGAGTTGAATCATGTGTCCCGCCATCAGAGGGAAAATAGTCCGCGTCGCTCGCACGATCAAGCAAAGGCGGCGCCCTCAACCGATTGACTTTGTTCAACCTAGACCTATCGTTCTCAAGCGGGGCGTCCCCTGCGCGCCCTCGCCGGGATCCGCGGCGCGCTCCATCGCCTTCATCCGACCGGATGTCCGACCCGACCCTCGTTTCCCTTGCGCACGCCCTCGCCGCCGCCGCCGATCTGGATGCGGCGTTCGTGGCGCTCTCCGAAGGGCTGGCCGAAATCGATCGGTCGGCCGTGGTGGCGCTCGTGACGGTCGATGCGCGCCAGGGTCGGCTCGCCGAATGCCGCGTGACAGACCACGGACCGGTGAAGCGCGTCCCGCTGGATGTCGCCCTCCGGCAATTCTCAACGGCGGTCGTACAGCGCGTCAGTGCCGGTGGGCGGTTCGCCGATGTCGGGGACGAATCAGATACCTTCGCGCGCATGCTGTGCCTGCCATCGCTTGGGGAGAGCGGGGAACTGGCGCTTCGCGGCATTCCGGTGGACGGCGAGTTATCGGCGATGCTGGCGCTCTATGAGCCGCGCCGGATCTTCGGCACCCGGTTGCTCGAGCGGTTCGCGCCGTTGGCGGCGCTGTTCGAACTGGCCTACGGTCGCTTCGCCGAGCGGGCGGCGCGGGCCGAGGCGGTGCGGACCTTGGAGGACGTGACGCAGCGGGTGC
>CANNKR010000220.1 GCA_947504615.1 Gemmatimonadota bacterium
GGACCGCGAAGGTCACGTACGTGATCAAGCGCGGCAAAGGCACCGGATTCAGCGGCGTGGAGAACCCGTTGTTCACGCTCGACACCACGCGCATGATCTACGGCGACGCCAAGAACGCGCTGGGCACGCTGGTGAAGGAAGTGAAGGCGCTGAACGAAGGGCACTAGTTCGGCGAGCGACGACGGGCCTGGGACAAGAGAGAACGGATCACCGAGCAGCATCATGCTCGGTGATCCGTTCTCGTTGGCCCAGCTTCGGTGCTATAACCGCTAGGGCTTCTGCCCCGCCTTCCACTGGTCGTACTTCTCCGCTTCGCTGTTCAGTTCCTTGAAGGCCTGACTCGAGCGGAAGCGGGCGTACATCTGCTCCTGCGACTGGATCTGCTTCAGCAGGCGTTCCGATGCCGCGCCCACGGGAAGTTCCATCAGCACCCAGGCGCGATACACGCCCTCGTCGATCTGGAACTTCGACTCCTTGGGCTTCGTGCCGACCAGCACCTGGCTGACGACGGCCTTGTACGTCTGCTCGTACTCCTGCAGCAACTGCGCCCCCGCCCCCTCGCCGGTTTCCTCGGCAAAGCGACGCGTCAGCGCGCTGTACTTGACCTCGAGCTGCTGCCCGAGTTGCAGGCGTCCCTCGGCTTCGGCCTTGTTGAGCGCGATCTGCAAGTCGCGCGAGGTCGCCGTGGCCGGCGCGTACATGTACTTGTCATTGGTGGGCGGTTTCTTGTACCACCCCGGCATGGCGCGCAACGTCGCCTTGGACGCGAGACCGTCCGGCGTTGTGCCGTGGTGACAGGCCGCGGCGCCACAGGCCGCCAGTATCAGTGCCATGCGAGCAATCGTGCTGTTCATTGGTTGCATCCTCATGTGGACCCGTGTCTTCCCTGCGCCCCGCGCCGAACACCGTTCGCCCTGCACTGTACGCCAGCTACTTATTAGCATCGACTCCGACCCGCTCCACCATCACTGTCTGCTGGGCTACGGCACGACGATCCGCCGGGATCGCCACGAGCCAGCGATTGAACTCGGGCAGCGAGACCGGGGCGCCATCGGCGCGTGGCCACGGCACTGGCTCGCTGGTGGCCACCGCCGCCAGCACCTCCGTGCGCCGGTCGGTGCCCGGAGGAAGCCCGACCCGGAACCGGAGACCGCGATCGCGCCACTCGGCGCTGGGCCATTCGGAGCGTGCTCCGGCCTCCACTCGCGCCGTGGCGATCACCTGGTTGGGGACGAGGCGACGCGCCGAGTCCCCACTGATCGACGCCAGCGTGAGGTACGCCTCGCGCGTCGGGGTGATGGTGGCGATGACCTCATCGTTGTCGGCGGCCGTCGCGCTGCGCACGCCAAAACGGCTCCGGTTGACGGCCATCGTCAGGCGGAACCCGGCGTCGGCACGCCCTGCGTCGCGGGCCACGGTCACCCGATACGTGGCCTCGAACACCAGGTCGCTGGGGCTGCGTCGCTGCTTGATGGTGAGCCATCTGGCGCGCTCGACGACCCAGCCGACGACGTGCCCCTCGGCGTCCAGCCGTACGCTGGCGAGGTAGCGGGATGAGATGGTCCCGGCCGAATCGCCGGTGACCATGCTTTCGGTGCCGGCCACTCGGACCCCCGCCACCCGCCGAACGGCCTCCGCCATGGCGGCTTCCAGGGCGACGCGTTCCGCGTCGGCCCTGGTCATCCCCCCCTCCAGCCGCACCCGCTGCGAGATGACGACCGTCTCGGCCGGCGGCGCCTGCGCGGGCGAGCGCGTCGCGCCAAAAATGGTGGCGGCAGCGGCGAGGAAAAGGATGAAACGAAGGGCGAACAAATGAACGTCGGCGACGGAGGTGGCGAGCGAACAGGACTTCTCTGATGGTTATCGGCAGGTGCCCGGCAATACTTGAGCACTACCCCTCAAAGACGGCCTGAACCGTCAGAAATTGCCCGGAGGCGGCACCCCTGGGGCGCATTCACCCTTGTCTGACGGTGATTTGACGGCACGATGTGACGTTGGATTATCGAAAGTGGAGCGCCCTCATCGTGCCGGGGGCGAGTATCTGACGCCGTCAGGAGCCGACGCCGGCTCATGTGACGCACTGCCGCCGAGAGCCAGGCCGAATGCCCCGCAGGAGCAGCACAGACGCCAGAGAGTCGGCGGTCCGCATCGTACTGCACACCCTCGGATCGCTCGAGGGGGTGTCGGAAACCGCGTCTGGCGATCGGCTGGGCCGGTTCGGGCCCGGGAAGCCGTTGTCGCTGCTGGTGTATCTGGCGCACTCACCAAACGCAGGCGCCCCACGCGACCATCTGGTGGAGTTGCTCTGGAGCGACGTTGATCCCGACGCCGCACGCCACGCCCTGCGTCAGACCATCTGGTATATCCGCCGCACGCTGGGCGACGGCGTACTGGCCACCGATGGCGACGTCGTCCGGCTGGCGGCCGCGTGCTTTTCGGACGCGCTCGATTTCATGCGCGCCGTGGACACGCACGACGAAGAGCTGGCCTTGGCGCTGTACCACGGTGACTTCCTGCCGGGACTCGCGATTCCCGGCGGTGCGGAGTTCGAGCGGTGGGCGGACCTCGAGCGGCTGCGCATGCGCGCCATCTTCACGCGCAGTTCGGAGTCGCGTGTCCTGCATTTTCTCGCGCGCGGCGAGGGGCGCCTGGCGCTGCCGGTGGCCCGTCGGGCGCGCGATGTGGACCCGTTTGACGAGCGGGTCTGGCGTCGCCTGCTCGAGGTGCACATCGCGCTGAACGATGTGGTCGGCGCCGCCGCGGAAGCCGACGCGCTGGAACGCCTGTGGCAGTCCGAAGATCGCGAAGTGGACACCGCCACCCGCAACCTGATCCGTCGCGCCCGCAACCAGGCGGCGAGCACCGGTGGCGGCACCGGGAGCGACGGGACCACGACGCTCGTGGCCGCGCTGGTTGGGCGCGTAGCCGAGTTCGCCACCCTCACGGGTGCGTGGGACGACGTCCAGCGCGACGGACGCGCGCGACACCTTCATGTCACGGCGCCCGCCGGCCTTGGCAAGACGCGCCTGCTCTCCGACTTCCGGGCGCGGCTGCGCGCCTCGCGTTCCCGCGTGGTCTTCGTGCGTGCGAATCCCGGCGAACGGAGCCTGCCATACTCGCTGATCGCCACGCTGGCCCAGGCGCTGGCCGAGTTGCCGGGCGCCGCCGCCATCGCGCCGGCTGCCGCCAGCGTGCTGGTGCGGTTGAATCCCGCATTGTCGTCGCACTTCCCCGAAGCATCGGCCAGCGGGGAAGAAGCGGAGCCGCTGCGTCGTCGCGTCGTCGCAGTGCGGGAACTCGCCGTGGCCGTGTCGGACGAGCGTCCCGTGAGCCTGCTCGTGGACGACTTGCACTGGGCGGATCGCGAGTCGCTGGCGGTGCTGACGGCGATCACCGGCAATTTTGGCGGCGCGCGGGTGCTGCTGGTGACCAGCGCGCGTGGCCACGCGCGGCAGTGGTTTGCACACGAGCCCCGCGAACTCGCGTTGCAGCCGCTCGATCCGCGTGGCGTCACGGAACTCGTGTCGAGCCTTGGCCAGTTACCGGACGACTCATGGGCCGAGCAGTTCCCTGTGCTGTTGCTGAGCGCGACCGCGGGGTCGCCGTTGCTGGTCCTGGAAACTCTTCAACTGGCCATGGAGCGCGATCTACTGCGCATCACGCAGGGGCGCTGGGAGTGCCTCGACCCCGCATCGTTGCTTGCGCTGCTGTCGGGCGCCAATCCACTGGGGCAGCGTATTGGGCAGTTGGACGATGTCAGCCGCCAGTTGCTCGTGCTGCTGTCCGCCTCCGGCGTGCCGTGCAGTACGCACACCCTGGCGGAAGCGTCGTTGTTGGCCGTCGAGCGCGCCGAGGCACTGCTGCAGGCGCTGGAGGTGCGTGGCCTGGCGCAGCGCGCTGGTGATCACTGGGTGCCTGCGCACGACGAGATCGCGGCGTCGATGCTTGCGACGCTCTCTTCCGTGGCGGTGTCGCGCGCGCAACTCGCGGTGGCGCGTGCGGTGGTGTCCGATCCGGCTGCCGACCTTGGCGCACTGCGACTGGCCGCCGAACTGCTGGTGGCCAGCGGGGAGAGCGGCGAACTGGCAGAGCTCTTTGCCCGCTTCACGCGCACGCGCGAGGCATCGGGCGTTCACGCCACGTCGGAAGAGCACCTGCGTGCGCTGGTCGGCGGCGCGCTCCCGAACACCAGCCGCCAGCACCTGCTGCATATCGGATGGTGGCAGCGTCTTGGGTCACTGCGATGGATCGCCGCCGCGGTTCTCCTCCTTGCTGCTGGCTCCGCGTTCGCCTGGTGGCGCGGGGAGCGCGCGCCGGCGATTGCCGTGCATCTGGTCGGCATCGAGACCGATTCGGCCACCGTCGAGCCGCTCACGCTCGACCTCCCCGCGTCGCTCGATCTGGGCGTGGAGAGCATCGAACTCTCGACGGTTGCCGAGCGCTTGCGGCTGCCCGCGCTCAACGGGGCCCGCGACTTGATCCCATCACCTGACGGTCGCGGATGGTACGCCAAGAAGACCTTCGGCGACGGCGGCGGGGACGACCTGGTGTTCGTTTCGCGTGACGGCACCATTCAGCGGCTCGAACATTCGGCGGGGGACGACAGCCCGGCAGTCGCGAGTCCTGACGGGGCTCAGCTCGCCCTGAATACGTCGAGGTTCAGCACGACGATGCGCGTGATGACGGGGATCCTGTCCATCAAGGCCCGCACCGTCACTCCGTTGCATCCCGCCGTGGGCAAGGAGTCCCCGATCGCCTGGCATGCGGACGGCGGCCACCTGCTCGTTGAGGAACACGAGGAAAATGACACGGTACGCGACGCGGCGTGCGTGTACGGCGTGGATGGGGTGCTCCTGCGCTGCCTGAGTGGCTGGCGCGCCGTCGACTGGGGACCCGGACCGGAGTTTCTGGCGATCGACGACTCGGCCGACCGAACGCTGGCCAGCGTTGACGTGGCGACTGGTCGGGTGCGCGCGCACTGCGCGCACGTGCAGTATGCCTGGGTGTCGCCCGATGATGCCCTGGTGCTCGTCAAGGGCGAACGCGCGGGGTGGGATGGGGGCGTGTACTGGCTCGCGCCGATGGCCAGTCCGTGCGCCGGCGCGGTGCTTCTGCATCGCGGCAACCCGGTGCGGGCGTTGCAGGTCTACTGGGATGTACTCCAGCCCTTCGCCCGCTGGGTGGACCAGGTTGTCGTGCACACCCCCGACACGCTCACGAGCATTGCGCCGGTGCGACTCTCCACCTCGGGGCGGACGCGCGATGGGCGCGCCACGGCCCCGACGTTCGTGCGGTGGAGCTCGCTCGACGACTCCGTGGCGACCGTGACACTCGACGGACTCCTGATCCCGCATGCCAACGGCGTGGCGCGCATTGTGGCCTCGGTGGGGGGGTGGCGCGCCGACACGGCGAGCGTCGTGGTCGCTCGTCGCGCGGCATCGCTGGAATCGCGCACGGTGTGGTCGTCCGATTCGGCGCTCGCGGCGTGGTATGTCTATGGCACGCCGCGCCCTGTGCGGCGCGCC
>CANNKR010000221.1 GCA_947504615.1 Gemmatimonadota bacterium
CGGCCGTCGGCGGTGGTCACGTACCCGGATAACGAGCGCGCCTTGTCCACCGTCCCCGTCTTGGCATGCACGTTGCCTTCCGCCGGCGTCCCCTTCATGCGTGCGCGGATGGTGCCGTCGATGCCGGCGATCGGCAGCGCATCGTAGAACGCCTTGAACTCCGGATGCGTCCGCATGGCGTCGAGCACCCGGACGATGGTCTCGGGCGTCACGTAGTCGTGCCGCGACAAGCCGCTGCCGTCGCGCACGGCGTGGCCGGCGGTGTCAGCCCCCCACACCGCGAGTTGCCGTTGCACCACACGCCGTCCGCTGTCGGGCGTGCCGACGCCGGTCTTCTCGAGGCCCAGTGTGCGGAACAGGATCTCGCCGATCTGGTTCTGCGAGGGCTTTTCGAACAGCGGCATGATGGTGCGCAATGGCGGAGACCAGAGCGTGAACAACGGCGTCAGCCCCGTCGTGGCGTCGGACGGGTCGCTGATGACGTTGCCGCGCACGATGATGCCGCGGTCGGCCAGCGCTTCGGCGAATGCCTCGAGCCAGGCCTGCGAGGGATTGCGAATGGCCACTTCCACGGTGGCGCTGTCCCGGGCCTTCACGAAGCCCGAGAGGTTGATCCGCGGGCGCGGTCCGCGAATGTCCGTGTCCCACTGGATGCTGTTGCGGGCGCGGGCTTCGGGATCCATCATGCCGCCGGTCACCACCGAGACACGACCGATCATCGGCACGGTGCGTGCCGGTGCGGTGCGCACCGAGGCCGCACCACCAACGCGCGTGGCCGCGCGCACCGTCACGCGCGCGAAGCCCTCGTTGAAGAACAGTTCGTCCACGCCCGCGGAGTATCCGTAGTCGAGGTCGTCCCACGCCCAGCCGAAGCCAAGCGTGGAATCCGGGAAGGCATCGCCACCCTTCACGAGCGCGCCGGCGATCTCTCGCACGCCACGCGACCAGAGCGAGTCGGCGGCGGCGCGCAGCGGTTTCATGGCGTCGCCGAACGCGGCATCGCTCACCGTCGGGTCCCCGCGCCCGATCACCACCAGGTCGCCGCGCACCGCGCCGTTCACCACGGGGCCATTGGCGGCGAAGTCGGTGCGAAACCGGAAGTCAGGACCCAGCTGCGCCAGCGCCGTGGCCCCCGTGAGAATCTTCTGGTTCGAGGCGGGCATGAACAACTTGCCCGCATTGCGCGCGTACAGCGTGTCGCCGCTCACGGGGTCGACGATCAGCATGCCCCAGTTGGCGTTGCGGAACGCAGGCTGTGTTGCCATCGAATCGATCGCTTGCGTCAGTGCTTGGCGTGCGCCGGATGCAGACGAGCGGGGGGCGCCGCCCAAGGTGGCGCACGAGGCGGCGAGGGCACTGCCGAGCAGAACGAGGCGACGCATCGATCAGGTCCGGAACGGGAGAAAACGCATCTCGACCCAGGCCACCAGCTGGTCGAGCCAGCCGGCGTCGTCGAGGCGGAAGACAGGAAACGGAACGTCGCCCTGCACGACGTCGCTGACCATTGCCTGCCACGACGCCGCATTGGGCAGGGCGGGGTCGTACAGCGGCTCGGCGTGCGCGGCGCGACGGAAGATCTCCACCTTGGGAAGATCCGTCGCCTTGAAGCCCTCGCAGAGCACGAGGTCGGCGTCGGCCATGTAGCGCTCGGCGACCTCCTGCGGCGTGAGTGGCTGCTCCCAGTGCGCGACGAGCGCGAATTTGTCGGGCGAGATCATCGCCACGCGCTCTGCCGCGCCCTCATGGTAATGGCGGTAGGTGTCGGTGTTCACCGGGTCCATGTTGAACGTGTGCGAGCCGTGCTTGATGGTCATCACGCGCACGCCGCGGCTCGTGAGCGCCGCCGCGAGCCGCACGACGAGCGTCGTCTTGCCCGAGTTCTTCTTGCCGGTGACCGACAGGAGGGGCGGCGTCATGATGGGGGCGCGATGGGAAGGTCGCTGGGAAAGTTCACGTTGAAGAAGATGCGGGCGCTCTCGCCGTACTGCGACACCTCGGCCGCAGGTAGTCGCGCAACGCGCACGTCCTCGAAGAACCCGACCACGCGCCGGTCGCCGGCATCAAGACGCCGCTCGATGGCGGCGAGACACGACGGACCGTACCAGGCGCACAGCGGCTCGACGCCGCGGCCCGACGACTCGCTCTCGGCGACCGCCACGTCGGCGCCCGCGTCGCCCAGTGCACGCAGTGCGCGCAGCAGTCCCGCCGGGACAAACGGCATGTCCCAGGCGACGACAAGCACGGGGAGGCCCTCGGCGTGCGACAGCGCCGCGTGCAGTCCGCCGAGTGCGCCCTGCCCGGTGCGCACGTCAGCGACCGTGCGCACGCCGGGCAGCCATGCCGCCGCGCCGGGGTCATTGGCAACGAGCAGCAGCTCCTCGGTGGTGTCGCGCAGCACGGAAGCCACGCGGTCGAGAATGCGCGCGCCCTCGACGACGCGCAGGCCCTTGGGCTCGCCGCCAAATCGCGTCGCCCCGCCGCCGGCGAGGATCACGCCCACGCAGCGCGTCATCCGCCAACCGCCGACTGTCCACCGGCATCCGGCAGCCATACCTGCGGCTCGCCCGACACTGCCCGGCCAATCAGCGCCATCCCGGCCGCTTGCGCGATTTCCACCGCCAGCGAACTCGGCACGCTCGGCGTGGCGACGACCGACAGCCGCGCCCGCGCCGCCTTGAAGGCCAACTCGCCGGAGATGCGACCGGTGACCAGCAGAATCAGGTCGTCAGGGCGACGTTCGGCGATGATCGTTGCGCCCAGTACTTTGTCCACCGCGTTGTGCCGGCCGATGTCCTCGGCGTAGGCGAACAACGTGGCACCGTCGGTGAGCGCGGCGGCGTGGATGCCCCCCGTCTCCTGGTAGCGTTCGCCCTTCGCGAACAGTTCCTTGAAGAGCCGGCGCGTCTGCGCGAGATCGGGAATGACCGGCGGGGCGCTGCGCCGCGGCACCGACGACAAGGAGCCCAGGATCGAGGTCACTGCGCCGCAGCCGCTCGCCAGCACGCGCCGCCGTTCCGTGCCCTCCACGGTCTCATAGCGCTCGCGCGGCACCTCCGCCCAGAATCCCAGTTCCTTGGCGCACGGGCGCAGCGATAACAGGTCGGCGCGCGCGTCGATGTATCCCTCGCCGTACAGCCACCCCACCACGAGTTCGGGCAGCAGGTCGGGCGTGCACATCCAGGTGACCGCGCTCTCGCCGTTCACCTCCAGCCAGACCGGGGTTTCCTCCACCGCATCGTGTCGCGTCATCGGCAGTGCTCCCGCGTCAGTCTGCGATCCACTCCGCCCACAACGTCGGGCTCTCCGAGAGCCAGACGCGCGTCACCTGACCGCTCGGGCCGATGGCGTCCTGCACGCGGGTGGCGATAAAGGCCGCGATGTTCTCGCACGTCGGCACGAGCAGCCCCTCGGCGAACTCCGGAATGTCCGTGTTCACGTTGCGGTGGTCGAACCGCGCCATCACCTCGCGCTCCAGTACCTCGTCGAGGGTGCGCAGGTCGAAGGCGAATCCGGTGATCGCATCCACCGGTCCGGAGACCGAGACGTCGCACGTGTACGTGTGGCCGTGCCAGGCCTCACGCGAGCAGTTGCCGAAGACGGCGAAGTTCTTTTCGGCGCTCCACTCCGGCCGCCGGTACCGGTGCGCGGCAGCGAAGGTGACGCGGCGGGTCAGTGACGTGCGCGGCACGGGGTCAGCGAAACAGCCGGTAGCTCAGGCCCATCGACCAGAGGTGGTTGCCCATCCACGGCGACTTCTTGGCGTCCTTGACGATCGCCGGGCTGCCATCACTGGGTCCTTCGCCGTACGTCGTCGGATACTGCAGCTGCCACAGCGAGTTCGAAAAATCGAACCGCGGCTCCCACCGTCCCTCGGTGTGGTAGCGCACGCCGAGTCCCCAGTTGAGCGCGAAACGCGTGCCGAACCGGTAGCCGGCCTTGTCCGGCGTGCCGCGGAAGTCGCTCACGATGCCAACGCCACCCGACACCACGGGAACGATCCGGTGGAAACTCTTCCGGCCCGTGAGATTCATCGCCAATCCGAGGTCAGCCACCATCAACTGGCTGCTCTCGTCGCCAATGTGCCGCGTCGCCGCCGGCCGGGTCGGATCCAGCACCCGGTGTGAGGTCGGGGCCGCCCCAAGCCGACCGACCAGCGACACCGGGCCGCCGATGAGGAGGTCATAGCGTATGCCGGCGAGCCACCCGGGTTGCGGGCCTACGCCCGCCGGGTCGCGCCCGGTGTCGAAGCCGCCGGCAAAGACGCCGATCGACTGCTTCCACGGGACGTCGAGATATGGGCTGTTGCTGGGCATGTGCCCCACCTGAGCCGCGGCGGGAGCCGCAGCCAGGGTCAACGCGAACATCGCGGCGCAATATCGCGTCACGTCACTCTCCCAGGATTCGAAGGTCCTTGCCGGTCATCTCCGCAGGTTGCGGAACCCCCAGCATTGCCAGCACGGTCGGTCCCACGTCGCACAACGCGCCGCCGCTGCGCAGCCCCAGCGGCACGCCGTCCTGCACCAGCATCAGTGGCACGGGGTTGGTGGTGTGCGCCGTGTGCGGCCCGCCCGTTGCCGGGTCAAACATCATCTCGCAGTTGCCGTGATCCGCCGTCACCAGCAGGCGGACCCCGGACTTTTCGGCGCTCGCGATGATGCGCGCCAACTGTTCGTCCACTATTTCACACGCGCGAATCGTCGCCGCCAGGTTGCCGCTGTGCCCCACCATGTCACCATTGGCATAGTTGCACAGCGTGAACGGATGCCGCCGTTCTTCGATGGCCGCGCACAGCACGTCGGTGATCGCCGGCGCGCTCATCTCGGGCATCAGGTCGTACGTTGCCACCTTCTGGCTGGGCACGAGCACGCGCTCCTCGCCCTTGTACGGCGTTTCGTTGCCGCCATTGAAGAAATACGTCACGTGCGGATACTTCTCCGTCTCGGCGGTGCGCAGCGTGGAGAGCCCGTGTTCCTCGAGCACCTCCGCCACGATCTTCGCCATCGAGAACGGCTCGAATGCCGACGGCAGGCCGAATGTCTGGTCGTACTGCGTCATCGTCGCCACATGCAGCGGCGGTCGCACGCCGGTGTCGAACCCGCTGAACCCGTCGATGGCAATAGCGCGAATGATCTGGCGCATGCGGTCGGAGCGGAAGTTCCACGTGATCAGCGCGTCCCCGTTCCGCATGGGCGCCACGGCAGCGCCGTCGGCACCGAGCACCACCGCCGGTTCCATGAACTCGTCGGTGACGTTGCGCTCGTAGTTGCCCGCGATGAACGCCAGCGGGTCGGAGGTGCTCGGCCCGACGCCCTGCACCGCGGCCCGGTACCACACTTCGATCCGCGGCCAGCGCTGGTCGCGATCCATGCCGAAGTAGCGCCCGCCGATGCTCGCCACGCGCGCCTTCCCTTCGGTGCGCGCCATCAGGTCGCGCGTGAAGGCCAGCGCGCTCCTGGGCAGCGTGTCGCGTCCGTCCAGCAGGCAGTGCAGGGC
>CANNKR010000222.1 GCA_947504615.1 Gemmatimonadota bacterium
CCGTGCTTCTCCGGTCTCCGCGTTGAAAGAACCCGAGCCTTGGGCTGAGATCTGTGTTTTGATAAACACGGAGGACAATGAGGAACAGGAGGGCCACGGAGTACTACAACAATTCAAAGGGGTGTGGCAGACCGTACCGTCCGCACACACGCCCAAGAACGCCGTACTCCGCGGCCCTCTGTGCTTCTCCGGTCTCCGCGTTGAAGAAACCGGACCCCGCGTTGGAGAAACCGGTCTCCGGAACTCAGGACACACAAAGGGCCGCCCGGATCACCGGGCGGCCCTCGTGGTCACTGTCGAGCTATTCAGCGCTTGTCGGGCAGCTTCGCGAGAACCTGCGCTTCGACGTACGATGGCGTCACCATGCGACGACGCGTCGACGTTTCGACTTCGACCTTTTTCCAGAACGCCACTTCACGAGGCGCCGCGCTGAGCGCGGCCTCACTGACCGGTTCGCCATCCAACCAGGCATGTACGGCATCGGACACATGCGCGGCGCTGGCCGGCAGTTCCTGGTCGAGCATCGGCGAGTCCTGCTGCGTGCGGGGCACGGTCGGCTCGATGCCGTCGCGCTTGTCTAGGTTGTCCTGCATCACTGGTATCGCTCCTCGAGCAGCGCCTGAAGGGCTTCGCGTGCACGGTGCACGCGCATCTTCAGCGCTCCCACGGTCGTGTCGAGCAGGACGGCCATCTCTTCGTACGATCGCCCCTCGACGTGCTTCATCACGAACGCTTCCCGCAGGGATGCGGGAAGGGCGGACAATGCGCGATCCAGGTCGGACCGCAGTTCTCCCCGGTCGAGTTCTTCCTCCGGGGTCTCGTATCCAGACGGTTGATCGTCCTCTTCGTAACTCAGGTGGGACCGCCGAATGTTCTTCAGCCAGTCTTTGCACCCGTTAGCCACGATGCGGAAGACCCACGCGTCGAAGCGTCCTCGCACCTCACTGAGGTGGTCGTACGCCTTGATGAGCGAGACCTGCAGGATATCCTCGGCGACGTCAGGACTCCCCGTCATTCCCACCGCGTGGCGATACAGCGGGTCGCTGTAGCGCTGGATGAGAATTCCGAAGGCGTTCCGGTCCCCGGCGAGTACGCGGTCAATTACAGCCTGGTCCGCGTCCGCCTGTTCTTGCTGCGGCGAGGGCTGGGTCAGTTTCACGAGGCTAGTGTAACTCGTCACACGCGCCGTGGACAGGCCCACCCCGGGCTTTGGCTCCAACAGGCCTCATCGAGGTGTCGCAGGGAATTGACGAGTGGCCGGGAGGCAGGTAACGGCCGCCGGCCCACTCACCGTGGCCGCACCGGCAGCGGGATCTTCCACCCGTACTTCGTGTTCAGCGCACTGGCCACGGCGTCGGCCAGCAGGCCCTGGCCGTAGGCGGACGGCAGGACGCCGTCGAGCGACGTGGCCCAGCCGAACGGCTGATCGGCCCCGAAGAACGTCGCCGCCGAAAAGGCGGGCGCGGCAAACGGAATTTCGCTGGAAAAGAGGGGCATGTCGGTGTACGCGAAGTTGCGCTTGTCGGCGGCCGCCTTGATCGCGGCGTTGATCGCCGTCACCGTCTGTGCGATGAGTGCCGCCTCGCCCGCCGTCAGGATGCGATCCGCGACGCCGGGCTGGTCCGCACACGACAGGGCCTGCGCCACGCCGGTGGCGCGCGACGCGGCGGCCAGCGGAGGCAGCAGCGCCACGGTATTGACGAGATTTGCGCTTGACTGGCAGTTCGCATCCACCGCCACGCCGTAGGTGGCCAGCTCCGTGCGCTGCTGCCAGAGCACGTCGCCCGCGCGCCACGCCGGCAATGACATCACGGCCGGCACCCCGAGGAAGACCGCCCGGGCTCCGGTCACCGCGACGCTGTCGGCTATGGAATCGAGCACGAGCGCAAAGACACTGGCGGGCATCAGCGTCCATGCGCCCTTCTGCGTGTAACTCGTCCCGAGCACCACGAGGCCGCTCGATGCGGCGCGCAGGACTTCGACCGCGCCCAGTTCGACGGCAACGAGGGTGGGGCGCTGCGACCGCATGGCCTGGACCTGCGTCTGCACGCTCGGCAGCACCAGCGCATAGCGCGACTGGTCGAGCGAGGCCGCGAGGCCGGCAAAGGTCCGCGGTGACGTATGCAGGACGTCCCACGCCGTGGCGCCGCTGATGGCGACGTTGTTCGCCGGCAGGGTATCAACCCCAAGCTTGCCACTGCAGATCACGGCGCTGGCGACGGGCCCTTCGATGGTGCGGTACAGCACGAGGGGTGCGACGAGCGGGGGGGTGCATCCCGGTTGCCGGAGCGCGGGCACCCGGAATGGCGCATCCATCCGGGCCGCGAGCTGCGCCGGCCATGCGGTCAACTGGGTCTCATACACCACACCGGCCGACTGTTCGCCCATGGTGACGCCGGCGCCGATGCTCACGAAACGCCCGAACGCCGCGGCACCCTCGGGGGCAGTGACGCGTGCGTCGCCGGACGTGCAGGCGACGGTGCAGAGCAGGACGATGGCCGGAATACGCATGTGACTCAATATGAGCGCAACGCAGCGCTGGGTGAACCGTCGGGCCTCGCGCGTCGGCGCATGTTCGACCGTTCGTGGCGTGCGGCCGAGGAGCTTCAGGGGGAAAACGCGCTCCATCCGCGCTCGCGCACCAGCGTGCCGTGCTCGTCCAGTTGCGGCGGCGGCCGGCGCACCGTGGCCGGCGCGAGCGGCGCAATGCCGGTCAGTGGTGACGCTTCGACTTCACGCAGGGCTTCCAGCACGGATTTCACCACCCCGCACGGCACGCCCGCGGCTTCGAGCGCGCGCAGCCACTCCGCGGCGGGTTGGGTACGCACCCTCTCCTGAATGGCACCGACCACGGCGTCCCGGTGCTCGACGCGACCCGCATTGGTGGCATAGCGACCATCAACTGCCAGCGCATCGAGCCCCAGCGCGTGGGCGCACGCCACGAACTGCGCATCGTTGCCTACGGCAATCACGATGGCGCGATCGAGCGCTTCAAAAAGTTCATATGGCACGAGGTTCGGGTGCGCGTTGCCCCACCGGGATGCCTCGCGCCCAGACACCAGCGCGTTCTGCGCGACGTTTACCAGCGCCGACGTCGCACTGTGCAGGAGCGAGACGAAGAGGTGCCGGTCGCCTGGTGCGGTCACGCGTGCGGCAGTCGCGCCTGCGCGCCCGGCCAGCGCGGCCAGAATAGCGATGGCGGCGTCCTTGCCGGCCAGCACGTCGGCGAGGGCGACACCAACCTTGGTCGGCCCGCTGTGCGCCCCGCCGGTGATCGCCATCCAGCCGCACTCCGCCTGCATGACAAAGTCATAGCCGGGGCGATCGTTTTCCGTGCCGAACCCCGTGATGGTGCACCAGATGAGTTGGGGATTGTTCCGGAGCAACTCCTCGGGATCGAGGCCACGTCGCTCGAGGGTGCCCCGCTTGAAGTTGTCCACCACGACATCCGCTTGGGCGGCCATCGCGTGCAACCACTGCAGATCCGCACCATCACCCAGATCGGCGGCAACCGAGAGTTTGTTGCGATTGACGGAGAGGAAGTAGGCGCTGCGCCCCGTGGCGTCGAAGGGCGGACCCCATCCCCGAGTGTCATCGCCGAGCTCCGGGCGTTCGATCTTTACGACATCGGCGCCTAAATCGCCAAGGATCATGGTGGCCAGCGGTCCGGCGAGTACCCTGCTCAGATCGAGAATTTTGATGTTTCTCAGGGGTAATGTCATATTAATGTCTCTATAATGGCTTTATTGTGTTCTATTGTTTTGAACACTGGGAGCACGCTATCGTGCAAAAAATACCTCGCGCAACACGTCGCTTCACCTTGATTATCTCCACAAAAATCATATACTTGCCCCGAATACACGGGCGGACGCTCTATTCTAGTATAGTTTGGCGCCCCCGACCCCCATTGCGCGACTGATCGATGCACTGGGGCCGAATGCCGGCGGGTCTGACCGGCAGCTCGAGCAAGGAGCACCACGAATGACCGACAAGCCCGCGGCCAAGCCCGAAACACCAGGCACCGTTCCGCCACGCCGTCATCCCGGCCACCGCGGTCAGGACGTGCGCGACGCCGTCGCTGAAATGGCCGCCAAGGCCGCTGAAATCTCGATGGAAGCTGGCAGCAAGATGGCCGCCGCGATGAAAGATGTCATCAATGCGGCCGCTGGCCTCTCCGGGTTTGCCATCGAGAGTGCGCGCGACGTCGTGCAGTTCATGGTGCGTCGCGGGCAGATGACGCAGGACGAAGCCGACAAGCTGTTGCACGGCGTCGAGGAAGCGCATGCCAAGAAGAACAAGGGTGTGAAGCCGGCCGAGGCGCCGTCCAAGGCGTCAGGCCCGGCGCACAAGCCGGCGCCGGCGGCCCACAAGCCGGTGGCCGTGGCGCACAAGCCAGTGGCGCACAAGACTGCCGCGAAGCCGGCAGCCAAGAAGGCGGCCCCCGTAAAGAAGGTGGCCCCCGCCAAGAAGGCGCCCGCGGCCAAGAAAGCGGCCCCCGCCAAGAAAGCACCGGCAGCCAAGAAGCCAGCGCCAAAGAAGTAGTGGCCGGCGGCTTCCACGCAGGACGCCAAGCGCGCACTTTCCGAAGTGCGCGCTTGTTGTTTCTTCCATCCGCCCGTCCGTGACCATCGCCCCGCCACCGCGCGGTGACCCTGTCGCCCTCACCCGGGCGCTCGTCGCCGTGGACTCCCGAAACCCCGCGCTCGTCCCGGACTCCGCGGGCGAGGGTGACTGCGCCCGCCTGCTCGCGGACACGCTGGATGCCTGGGGATTTCGCGTGTCGCTGATCGACAGCGCACCGGGGCGCCCGAACGTCGTGGCCCGCATTGGACGCAGCGGCGGCCGCACCCTGATGTTCAACGGCCACCTCGACACGGTGGGCGTCGAAGGCATGACGCACGCACCCTTCGACCCGGTCGTCACGGACGGCAACCTCTTCGGCCGGGGCAGCTGCGACATGAAAGGGGGCGTCGCGGCCATGTGCGCGGCGGCCGCGCATGCGGCGGATGCGGGGATCAACGGCGAGATCGTCATCGCCGCCGTCACCGACGAGGAGTGGCAGTCGGCGGGCACGGCCTCGCTGATCGCGCGCGGCGTCCACGCCGACGCGGCCATCGTCACGGAACCCACGCGCCTCGCCATCGGCCCCGCACATCGCGGCTTCGCGTGGGCGGTGGTCACCGTGTACGGCGTCGCCGCACACGGGTCGCGCTACGACGTCGGCGTGGACGCCAACACGATGGCCGCGCTGCTGCTTGCCGAGCTCGACGACTACCAGCGCACGGTGCTGACGCAGCGCACACACCCGCTGCTCGGCCGTGGTTCATTTCATGCCGCGCGCATCAGCGGCGGCATCGGGTTGTCC
>CANNKR010000223.1 GCA_947504615.1 Gemmatimonadota bacterium
GACGCAAGCGGACGGAGTGGGACCGGGGGGGGCAGGCGGCTGTCAGATGAACTGCAAAGGAAGCTGTATGCTTTACGCTATACGTTTTACGCCATCCGATGAAGGGCGTACGGCGTACGGCGTACGGCGTAGAGCGTAAAGCGTAAAGCTTCCCTTCTAGGCCGAAGCCCGCGCCACAAACGGAACCTCACTTGATGGCGTCGCCGTCCCCTGCCACACTTTCATCCACTCGTGCATGGACGCGAGGAGAATCACCACGACTGCGGCCATGAAGAACAGCGCGACGCCCGCGTCAAGCCGGTCATTGAAGACCATGCGCGCCACGTCGGCTGCACTTTTCGCACCAGGTGGCATCGTGCCGGCCGCCAGTCGCGCCTCGAGCAGGCGCGCGTGCGACAGGAACCCGAGCTTGGGGTCGTTTGACCAGACTTTCATGGCGCCCGCCGTCATCGTCACGATCGAGAGCCAGGCGAGGGGCGCGATGGTCATCCAGGCGTAGCGCGCCTTGCCCATCTTGAGGATCACCGTGGTGCCCACGCACAGCGCCACGGCCGCAAGCAGCTGGTTGGCGATGCCGAACAGCGGCCAGAGCGAGTTGATGCCGCCCAGCGGGTCGTTGACTCCCTGCAGCAGGAAGTAGCCCCACATCGCCACGAACAGCGTGCTGGAGAGCACGATCGCCGGATACCACCCGGTGCGCCCCAGCGGCGCCCACACGTGACGCAGGATGTCCTGCAGCATGAAGCGGCCGACGCGTGTGCCGGCGTCGACGGTCGTCAGGATGAACAGGGCCTCGAACATCAGCGCGAAGTGGTACCAGAGCGCCATCGCGCTGGTGCCGCCGAGCACGCTGGAAAAGAGCGTGGCCATGCCGACCGCCAGCGACGGCGCGCCGCCGGTGCGCGACAGCAGCGTGGCCTCCTGCACGTTGGCGGCGAGCGCGTGCAACTGCGCGGGATCGAGCACGAACCCCCATGTGCGGATCACCTCGGCGGCGCTCTCGGCCGTGGTGCCGATGATCGCGGGCGGCGCGTTGATGGCAAAGTAGACGCCAGGCGTCAGCACGCACGCGGCGATGAGCGCCATGATGGCCACCAGCGACTCGGTGAGCATGGCGCCGTAGCCGATGAAGCGCGCGTCGGCCTCGTTCTCGAGCATCTTGGGCGTGGTGCCCGAGGCGATGAGCGAGTGGAAGCCCGAGATGGCGCCGCAGGCGATGGTAATGAAGACGAACGGGAAGAGCTTGCCCGCGAATACGGGGCCCGTCCCGTCGATGAAGCGCGTGAGCGCCGGCATTTGCAGCGGCGGCAGCACCACGAGGATGCCGACGGCGAGGGCCAGCACGACGCCGATCTTCACGAACGCCGACAGGTAGTCGCGCGGGGCGAGCAGCAGCCAGACGGGGAGCACCGAGGCGGCGATGCCGTAGCCGATGATCCACTTGGCCAGCTGCGGGCCGCTGAGCGTGAACATCGGGGCAAGCATCGGGTCCTGCGCCACCCAGCGTCCGGCGTAGAGCGCGCCCACCAGCAGCACCAGGCCGATCATGCTGGTCTCGAGCACGCGCCCGGGGCGCAGATAGTGGAGGTAGATCCCCATCAGCATGGCGATGGGAATGGTGAGTCCGATGGTGACCGTGCCCCACGGACTTTGCTGCAGCGCCTTGACGACGACGAGCGCGAGCACCGAGATGAGGATGATCATGATACCGAGTACCGCCACCAGGGCGGTGGTGCCGGCCACGCGACCGATTTCGTCACTCGCGATGCGTCCCAGTGACTTGCCGTCACGCCGCACCGAGGCGGCAAGGATCACGAAGTCCTGCACGGCGCCGCCGAGCACGACGCCAACGATGATCCAGAGCGCGCCGGGGAGATAGCCGAACTGCGCGGCGAGCGTCGGCCCGACCAGCGGCCCCGGGCCGGCGATGGCCGCGAAGTGGTGGCCGAAGACGATCCAGCGGTTGGTCGGCACGAAGTCCTGCCCGTCCTGCAGGCGCACGGCCGGTGTCGGACGGCGCTCGTCCAGGGCGAAGATCTTGGCGGCGATGATCCGGCTGTAGAAGCGGTAGCCCACCAGGTACGTGCAGACGGCGGCCGTCAGCAGCCACGCGGCATTAATGGATTCGCCCCGGGCGAGCGCCAGGTAGCCGATGGCACCCGCTCCGGCGGCGGCGATGGCGGTCCAGATGACTGCAGAGGTCCAGCGTGGCATATGGGGCCCGGTTGAGGCGTCGGCAGAAGATGGGCATCGCGCACAGGGTGGTGCAACGTCTAGTTTTCCCGGACCACCTTCTGGGGCCCCGATGATCCGCCGCTTTCTGCTGCTTTTCGCGTTCGCCGCCCCGGTGCTGGCTGCCCAGCAGTCGGCGCCGCTGGCCCCCTATGCGGGGACCAAGGTGGCCGTGGTGCCCGTGCAGTTCTTCCACGTCGATTCCTCCGGGTGGGGCGCGCCGGCGGGGCTCGTGCTGCGGGCAACGTTCGACAGTCTCGTTTCGGTCGCGCTGAACGAGCACGGGCTCGCCGGCACGTGGGCGACGCCGGCCGACGTGCAGCGGTCGGCCAAGCGCAACGTGATGTACACCGGCGACCCGCGGAACCTCGGGGCGTTCCCGGTGCGCTACGGGGCCAAGAAGGACGCGCCCATTGCCGATCCGCTGGCGTCCAACCTCCGGCGTATCGTCGCCCTGCACGATGCGCGGTATGCCCTGGTGCCGGTGGAACTGCACGTCGACGCCGAGAAGGCGGGGGGGCATCTTGGGGTGCGATTGCTCCTGATCGACGCGCGGCTCAGCGCCCCGTTGTGGCAAGTGGACCTGATCGGCGAGAGCGCGGCCACGTACTCGCCGAAACTGCTGGAGAAACTGGCCACCCGGGTCGCCGAACTCGTCGTCGCCCCGTGACCATCCACCTCCGTCAGAAGGCCTCTCGATGAGCATTCCAGTCACGCTGATCCCGGGCGACGGCATTGGCCCGAGCATTACCGAGGCGACCGTGCGCCTGCTCGCCGCTGCCGGTGCTGACATCGCCTGGGACCGCCAGCTCGCCGGTCAGGCCGCCGTGACGGCGGTCAACGATCCGATCCCCGAAGCCACCCTCGACTCGATCCGTCGCACGACCGTTGCGCTCAAGGGGCCGCTCGAGACGCCGGTGGGCAAGGGATTCCGCTCGATCAACGTGGCGCTGCGCAAGGCGTTCGACCTCTACGCGAACGTGCGTCCGGCCAAGAGTGTGCTCCCCGGCCTTCGCTTCGATGACGTGGACATCGTGCTCGTGCGCGAGAACACCGAAGGGCTGTACATCGGCGTCGAGAACTACATCAAGATCGGCGGCGATGACCACGCGGCCGCGCAGTCGATGGCCGTGGTGACACGGGCCGGCGCCGAGCGCATTCATCGGTATGCTTTCGAGTACGCGGTCGCCCACGGGCGCCGGAAGGTGACGCTCGTGCACAAGGCGAACATCCTCAAGTACTCGCAGGGGCTGTTCCTCGAGGAGGGGCGACGGATTGCCCGGGAGTTTGAAGGACGCGTGCAGGTGGAGGAACGCATCGTGGATGCGTGCGCCATGGAACTGGTGATGCATCCGGAGCGCTACGACGTGATCGTGACGACCAACCTGTTTGGCGACATCCTCTCGGACCTCACGTCGGGACTGGTCGGCGGACTGGGACTCACGCCGGGCGCGAACATCGGCAAGACGGCGGCGATCTTCGAGGCCGTGCATGGCACGGCACCGGACATCGCTGGCCGGGGGATTGCCAACCCGACGGCCGTGATGCTTGCAGGCGTCCAGCTGCTGGATTATCTGGGGCAAGCCGAGCGGGCCACGCGCGTGAAGCGCGCCATCGAGGCGGTGTTGCGCGAGAAGAAGACCGTCACCGGCGACGTCGGCGGTTCGGCGACGACCGACCAGTACACCGATGCGGTGATCGCCAGGCTGTAGGAGCACTGGGTGCCCACACTCGTCCATCTCTCGGACATCCACTTCGGCCCACCGGAGGTGCCGGCACACGTGTCGGCGGTGGAACGCCGGCTGCGCGAGAAGCGATGGGATGTGGTGGCCATTTCCGGCGATCTCACCCAGCGCGGATTCCCCGCGCAGTTTGCGAAGGCACGCGCGTTCGTGGACGTTGCGCGCGCCTCGGCGCCCACGGTGATCATTCCGGGGAACCACGACGTGGCCTGGTGGTGGTGCGTGGGTGGGCTTGGCTTGCGGACGATGATGTATCGCGGCTACCGGCGGCACATCAGTGCCGACCTCGAACCCGTGCTGCGTGCGCCGGGCGCAACGGTGGCGTCGGTCAACACCTCCCACGGCATCCAGTGGCACACGCTGACGACGCGGCTGCGCGATCTCTCGGTCGTCGGTGCGGTGCGCCCCGCGCAGTGGGCGCGCGCCACGGCGTCGCTCGCCGAGGCCGCACCGGGCGACCTGCGGGTGCTGATGCTCCACCACAACCTGCTCCAGGGCGTGCTGTCGCAGCGATGGGGACTGACATCGCGCGCGGGGGGCATCGATGACGCGGTGGCCACCGGCTGCGACGTGGTGCTGTGCGGCCACGATCACGAGTCGCGCGTGGAGCAGGTGGAGCGTGATGGACGCCGCGTGGTGGTGTCGCAGGTGAACACCATCTCCAACCGCGCGCGCGGTGCACGGCCTGCCAGCTATCACGAGATTTCGTGGGACGAGCGGCAGGTAACGGTGCGCCGGCAGGAGTGGAGTGCCGCCGCCGCTGATTTCCTCGACGCCCAGTCGTGGTCCTTCGCGCGCTGATCCGCCGGCTTCGCGGCCGGCGCGACACCAACCAGTTGGCGCTCGACTTCTCGACGGCGCCAAGGAACGCCGCCGAACTGCTGGCGCGGCTCAACGCGATGGGTCTGCGTGGCGTGCGATCGCTGGCGCTGACCCGCAATCGCTCGGTGATGGTGTCCTCGGCCGACGGGGCGTTGCGGGTGCATCGCGCTTTTCTGGAGGCTCCGGAACCGGTGCATCGTGCGATCGTGCGGTTTCTCGTGGCGCCGCGCCGCGCGGATCGCCTCGCCGCCCGGCGTGTGCTGGCGGCCTTCCCGATCGGCGCAGCGGACCGCGCCGCGCCGCGCGCGCCGGAGAGCACGCACCCAGACGATGCAGGGCTTGCCGCGACGCTCGGCGAGTGGCACGCGCGGTACAACGCAGAGCGGTTCCATGGCGCACTGCGACGGGTCGTGGTGCGCGTATCGCGGCGGATGCGCACGCGGCTTGGGCACTACGCGCCGTCCCAGCACGGGCGACCGGCGGAGATCGCCATCTCACGGCGACACCTCAAGCGACACGGTTTTGCCGATGCGCTGGAGACGCTCCTCCACGAGATGGTGCA
>CANNKR010000224.1 GCA_947504615.1 Gemmatimonadota bacterium
CCTCGATGGCGCGAAAGACGCCGTGGGCCGTCACCGGCGACGGGTCGCCCGACTTGTTGGCCAGGCCGGCCACGTAGTCGGTCTCCATGTGCACGAAGTCCATGTCGGCAGTGCTCGTGCCGACGTCCTCGGCCGTGACGTACCGGCCGCCGAGCGATTCCACAAAGCGTCCGTGCGCGCGGAAGATCATCTCGCGGCTCGTCGTGCGGTTGTCGCCGATGATCACCGACTTGCCACCGCCCAGGTTCAGGCCGGCGACGGCGTTCTTGTAGGTCATGCCGCGGGCGAGCCGCAGCGCATCGGTGATGGCCTCGTCATCGGAGGCGTAGTTCCAGAAGCGGGTGCCACCGAGCGCCGGGCCGAGCGTCGTGTCGTGAATGGCAATGACGCCACGATAGCCGCTGGACTTGTCGTGGCAGAGCACAATCTGTTCGTGGCCCATCTCGGCCATCGTATCGAGTATTTTCATGGAGACCGGGTGTCGATGGTGAACTGTCGAAAGTCTGTGCGCGGGGACGGCGCGCACGGCCGTGCACTGCAATCGGTGGAACACCCGCACGAACGACTGCGCCTGCCATACAACTACTGCCGTCTGCCGCTTATCGGATCAGCGCCTTGCCGATCACCATGCGCTGGATTTCTGACGTGCCCTCGTAGATCTCCGTGACCTTCGCATCGCGGAAGAGCTTCTCCACTGGGTAGTCGGTGATGTACCCGTAGCCGCCGAACACCTGCACGGCCTGCGTGGTCACCCACATGGCCGTCTCCGTGGCGAACAGCTTGCACATCGACCCGAACTCCCCCACCGCCTCGCCGCGATCCTTCGCCGCTGCGGTCGCGTGCAGCAGCGACCGCGCGGCGTGGATGCGCGTGGCCATGTCGGCCAGCTTGAACTGGATCCCCTGGAACTCGCCGATGGCCTGCCCGAACTGCCGGCGCTCCTTGGCGTACGCCACCGCGTGCCCGAACGCCGCGCGTGCAATGCCGATGGCCTGCGCGGCGATGCCCATGCGCCCGTGTTCCAGCGACTGCAGCGCATACACGAACCCCTGCGACGAGTCCCCGAGGAGCCGACTGGCCGGCACGCGCATGTTGTCGAAGACGATCTGCACTGTTTCGGACGCACGCAGTCCCATCTTGTTTTCTTTCTTGCCCACCGAGAAGCCCGGCAGGTCCGGCGTCAGCAGGAACGCGCCGATCCCCTTGGCGCCCTTGCGCGCCTCGGGCGTGTCGGTGCGCACCATGGCCACGATCACCCCGGCGTGGGCGCCGGCCGAGATCCAGGCCTTGGTGCCGTTCAGCACCCAGTGGTCGCCGTCGCGCACGGCCTGCGCGCGCATGGACGCCGCGTCGGAACCGGCGTCGGACTCGGACAGCGCAAAGGCACCCAACCGCTCCCCGCGCGCGAGCGGCCCCAGGAACTCCGCCTTCTGCGCGTCGGTGCCGTACTTCAGCAGCATCTGCGTTGGCAGCGAGTTGTGCACGCTCATCAGCACACCCACCGACGCGTCGGCCGCCGAGATCTCCTCCAGCGCCATCAGGTACGTCGTGGCGTCGAGTCCCAGTCCGTCATGGGCCTCGGGAATCATCATGCCCAGAAAGCCGAGTTCGCCCAGCTTGCCGATGAGCGCCGGCTCGAAGCGCGCGTCGCGATCCCACTGCGCGGCGTACGGCGCAATCTCGGCGGCGCAGAAGCCGCGCGCCGTGTCGAGGATGGCGCGCTGGGTCTCGGTGAGGTTGAGCAGAGGATTCATTTAGGGACGGTAGACGGTAGACATTAGACGGTAGACGGTAGACGGTAGACGGTAGACGGTAGACATTAGACGGTAGAGGGTTGCGGCGGTCCTTCTACCGTCTACCGTCTACCGTCTAGTACGTGTAAAACCCGCGTCCGCTCTTCTTGCCCAGCCATCCCTGCGCGACGTACTTCCGCAGCAGCGGGCAGGGGCGGTACTTCGGATCGCCGAGTCCGTGGTGCATCACTTCGAGGATGGCGAGGCAGGTGTCGAGGCCAATGAAGTCGGCCAGCGCCAGCGGGCCCATTGGGTGGTTCATGCCGAGCTTCATCACCTGGTCGATGGCCGCGGGAGTCCCCACCCCTTCCATGACGCAAAAGACCGCCTCGTTGATCATCGGCATCAGGATGCGATTGGCGACGAAGCCCGGGTAGTCGTTCACTTCCACGGGCGTCTTGCCGACGGCCTTGGCCAGGGCCACGGTGCGCTCGGTGGTCTCGTCACTCGTGGCGAGGCCCCGGATGATCTCGATGAGCTGCATCACCGGCACCGGATTCATGAAGTGCATCCCGATGACCATCTCGGGGCGCTTCACGCGGCCGGCGATCTCCGTGATGGAGATCGAGCTGGTGTTGGTGGCGAGGATCGCGCCGGCGGGAGCCAGGCGGTCGATGTCGGCGAAGATCTTGTGCTTCAGCTCGACGTTTTCGGTGGCCGCCTCAATGACGAACGCCGCCGTCGACACTGCGTCAATCGTGGTGCTGGTGGCGATGCGCGCGACGGCCGCGGCCTTGGCTGCCGGGTCGAGCGTTCCCTTGGTGACCTGACGTTCGAGGTTCTTGTCGATCGTCGCCTTCGCCTTGTCCAGCGCGCTCTGGCTGACGTCGATCATCGTCACGTCGTACCCGGCCACCGCGCAGACGTGCACGATACCGTTGCCCATCTGCCCCGCGCCGATCACCGCAACCCGGTCGGACATGTCTATGGCTCCCTGCGGCGGTCAGGCCGCACGTCGATGGCGAATCGCCAGCCGCGGCGGTGGATGCCAACCCACCCGGCGCGGACGGCCAACAGAAAACTAACAACGAGCATGCCACCGGCGGCGGCCACCCCCGCTTCGGGCCCCCATTCACCCCCGGTCAGCCATGCCGGCCCCGCGGAGACCGCGCGATACCACGGCTGGGGAAACGCGAGGCCGCTGACCGCCGTGTGAAAGACCGCCAGTTGCACGAAGTTGTACGCGAAGTGCGCCAGCCACGTTGCCCACAACGAGTCGAGCGACAGCCGCACCACCGCCAGGAAGACGCCGGCCAGTGCGACCATCAGCACGGACTGGACGGTGACGCCGGGGTTGAGCAGATGCATCAGCCCGAACGCGAGGCTCGTCGTGGCCACCGCAACGCGCGCCCCCCACGCCCGGCGCAACAGCGTGAAGCCATACCCGCGAAAGGTCAGCTCCTCGGTAAGCGCCGCAGGGGCCAGCATCGCCGCGGCCAGCCCTGTCGCAGCCCACCAATTGCCGCCCTCGGCCGGCACGATGCGGATGGCGCGACCCCAGACGAGCAGGCCAATGGGAACGGCGATGGCCATCCACCCGGCCGCGAGTCCGAGCGGCAGGCGCCACCCGCGCAGTCCCTCGACGCCGAGCCCCGTGGCCGCACTCCATGAGTCGCCGAACCACCGGCACGACAGCGCCGTGCCCACCAGCATCGCGGCACACGCCATGGAGCCGAACGCGATCAGGTGCGTGCCGGTCAGTACCGTCGCGGCCTGGAAGAACGGGTAGAGGAACGCCGGCGCGATGAACACCGCCACCATCGACACGCCGGCAAACGCCGCCAGACGCGCCACGACGCGCCCCGTGGTGCCGGTTGCTGCGGGCACGGGGCGCGTCGTCGTCACTGCGTTTGCCTCAGACCAGCTCGATGGAAAGCGCCACCGCGTTGCCGCCACCAAGGCACAACGTCGCCATGCCGGTGTGCAGCCCGCGGTCCTGCAGGGCGTACAGCAGCGTGGTCAGGATGCGCGCACCACTGCTGCCGATGGGATGTCCCAGCGCAATCGCGCCGCCGTGCACGTTGACGCGATCCCAGTTCCAGCCCAGCCCGTCGCCGTCGGCAAGCGCCTGCGCGGCAAAGGCCTCGTTGGCCTCGATGAGGTCGTAGTCGCCAATGGCCATCCCGGTCTTCTTCATCAGGTTCTGCACGGCCAGAATGGGCGCGAAGAACAGGTCCTGCGGATCGCCGCCACCCGACGCATAGCCGGTGATGCGCGCCAGGATCGGCAGGCCGTGCGCCCGGGCGTAGTCCTCCGAGGCGACCACCAGCGCGGCCGCGCCGTCATTGAGGCCCGGCGCGTTGCCCGCCGTCACCGTCAGTTCGTCGGCGGTCATGTCCTTGGGCGCATCGCCGGCAAAAGCGGGACGCAGCTTCGCCAGCGCCTCGATGGACGTGTCCTTGCGCGGGCTCTCATCGGTGTCGACGAGGGTCGATCCCTTCTTGCCCGCGATCTCCACCGTCGCGATCTCCGCCTTGAACTTCCCGCCCTCGATGGCCGCCACCGCCTTCTGGTGCGACTGGTACGCGAGCTCATCCTGCCGAGCGCGCGTGATGCCGGCCTTCTTGGCCGTGTACTCGGCGTGCCCGCCCATGTGCCGGTTGTAGAACGCGCACCAGAGGCCGTCCTTGATGAGCGCGTCCTGCATGGTCTGGGCGCCGAACTTGATGCCGTTGCGCATGCCGGTCACGAGATGCGGCGCGTTGGACATCGACTCCTGGCCGCCCGCCACCATCAGCTGCTCGTCGCCGGCGCGAATGGCCTGCGCGGCAAGCATCACGGCCTGCAGTCCCGACCCGCACACTTTGTTGACCGTGTAGGCAGGCACGGCGCCGGGGATGCCGGCCTTGATGGCCGCCTGCCGGGCCGGCGCTTGCCCAACGCCTGCCTGCAGCACATTGCCCATGATCACCTCACCGATGTCGGCGGCATCGGCACCGGCGCGCGCGAGCGCGGCCCGGATGGCAACGGCGCCAAGCTCCGGCGCGGTGAGCGGGGCCAGCGAGCCGAGGAAGCGGCCGATCGGCGTGCGGGCAGCGGAGACAATGACGGGTTTCGACATGGGATGCACGAGAGGCAATGAGCGATGAACGATGGCGATAGTCGACGATCGACTATCGCTGCCACTTCCGCGACGAGTTGAACGCAATGGTGCCGCCGATGGCCGGCAGGCAGGCTTCGAGCGTGGCCGCCAGCCATTTGCGCTTCGTCGAGTCCTTGAACTCCGCGTAATGACGCCGCTTGAAGACGACGCGCGACAGCACTTCGCTGGCGACCGCGCCCACGCCGACGCCAAGCATGGTGGCGGGAAACGACCCCGTCTCACTCCCCATGTCGCCGATGGCGTACACATACCCGCCCACCGTGAACGCGCCGCCGACGATGCCGGCGCTGTGCACGATTTTCTCGCGCAGATGATCACGGTCTTCCGACATCATGCGCGTGGCGATCGTGCCGACGCCGCGGCCCACGAAATAACCGGCGAGCCCGACGTAGGTGCCACCCAC
>CANNKR010000225.1 GCA_947504615.1 Gemmatimonadota bacterium
CCACGGCCGGATGGAACGCCACGTGGGCCATGGGTGGGTCGGTGGTGGGGGTCCTGGGGGGGCTGCTGCGCGGCACCATCTCGGTGAAGAACCTCGGCGGGCCGGTGGCCATTGCCCGCACGTCGGTGGCCGCGGCGCGCACCGGGTTCGAGTCGGTGTGGGCGCTGATCGCATTCCTGAGCATCAACCTGGCCGTCCTGAACCTGCTCCCGATCCCCATTCTGGACGGAGGTCAGGTGGTGATGACGGTCGCCGAATCACTGAAGGGGTCGCCGTTCAGCCCGCGGACGAAAGAGAATGTGATGCGCGTGGGGCTCGCGGCCATCTTGGCGCTCTTTGCGGTGGTGATGTTCAATGACATCTCCGCCCTCTTCAGGTGAGCCGCCCCCTTTACCCCTAACCTGCACCCCCCACCCCGAACCCCAAACTCAGGGTCTTAGCCCTTTACATGTGCCGGTCAGTTGGCTAAGTTCAACAGCTATAACGTAATTGGCTAAGTCACCGAAGTACGCAGAGACCCAGGACATGGCATTCGACAAGACCCCGGCGATCGTCAAGAATCGCCGCCACGAGACTGATACCGGATCGTCGTACGTGCAGGTGGGCGTGATCACGGAACGGATCAACTACCTCACGGACCACTTCCGTCAGCACGGCAAGGACCACCATGGCCGCCGTGGCCTTCTGAAGCTCGTCGGCCGTCGCCGCCGGTTGCTTGATTACGTCAAGCGCACGGACCATGACGGCTACCGCAAGCTCATCGCAGACCTGGGTCTGCGTTACTAAGATTCACGCAACACAGTTCGCGCGGACGCATTCACGGCGGCCCGCGCGTTTTGTGTTCTACCGAGACAAAACATCATGATGCATCGCATTGAGCGGACCTTCGCCGGTCGTCGCCTGGTCATCGAGACGGGGCGGATGGCCAAGCAGGCCGCCGGATCGGCGCTCATCCAGTTCGGCGACACGATGGTCCTCGCGGCCGTGACGGTGAGCGACAAGCGCAGCACGCTCCCGTTCTTCCCGCTGACGGTCGAGTACAAGGAAAAGACCTACGCCGCGGGCAAGATCCCGGGCGGCTTCATCAAGCGGGAAGGGCGTCCGCGCGACGAGGAGATCCTCTCGTGCCGCATCATCGACCGCTCCATCCGCCCGCTCTTCCCCGAAGGCTTCCAGAACGAAGTCCAGGTCTTCATCTACGTCATCTCCGCGGACCAGGAGAATGACGCCGACGTGCTGGGCCTGCTGGCCACCTCCTTCGCGCTCAGTGCGTCGAGGATTCCGTGGGCCGGCCCGATTGCCAGCGTGCGCGTGGGCCGTGTGGAAGACAAGTGGGTGCTCAACCCGACGTTCCAGGCGCTCGAGTTCTCCGACATGGACCTCGTGGTGGCCGGCACGGCCGACTCGATCATGATGGTCGAAGGCGGCGCGCTCGAGATCAGCGAAGAAGACGTGGTGGAAGGGCTCGGCATTGCGCAGCGCGGCATCAAGGAACTGATCGCGATGCAGGAAGAGCTGCTGGCCAAGGTGACGGTCGAGAAGATGGCGTGGAGCAAGAGCGAGACGCCGGCCGACGTCCTGAAGACGGTGACGAAGGCGGCCAAGGCCCGCATCGAAGCCGCCATCAACCAGAAGGAAAAGCACACGCGCATCGAAGCCGTGGAAGCGGTGAAGAGCGCGGTGAAGGAAGAGATGGCGACGGTGCTCGCGCCGGAGCAGCTGCCGTTCGTCGGCAGCGTGCTGGGCGACCTCGAGTACACCTCGCTGCGTGACCAGGTGCTGGAGACCGGCCTGCGCGTCGACGGCCGCAAGCCGACCGAAGTGCGCCCGATTAGCATCGACACCGGCCTGCTCCCGCGCGCCCACGGCTCGGCGCTGTTCACGCGCGGCCAGACGCAGGCCCTCGTGGCCGCGACGCTCGGCACCGGCAACGACGTGCAGCGCCAGGATTCCATCGATACGGCCAAGGAAACCACCAAGGCCTTCATGCTGCACTACAACTTCCCGCCGTTCTCCACGGGTGAAGTGCGCCCGATGCGCGGCACCAGCCGCCGCGAGATCGGCCACGGCAACCTGGCCGAGCGCGCCATCCAGGGCGTGCTCCCCGAGTTCGCCGACTTCCCGTACACCATCCGCATCGTCTCCGACGTGCTCGAGTCCAACGGCTCGTCGTCGATGGCGTCGGTGTGCGGCGGTTCGCTGAGCTGCTTCGACGCGGGCATCCCGCTGAAGGGCGCGGTGGCCGGCGTGGCGATGGGGCTCATCAAGGAAGGCAAGAAGTACGCGATCCTCACCGACATCCTGGGCACCGAAGACCACCTCGGCGACATGGACTTCAAGGTGGCGGGGACCAAGGACGGCATCACGTCGATCCAGATGGACATCAAGATCCAGGGGCTCGACCTCAAGATCATGACCGAGGCGCTGGCACAGGCCAAGGAAGGGCGCCTGCACATCCTGGGCGAGATGTCCAAGGTGCTGGATGCTCCGCGCGCCGAACTGTCGCCGTGGGCTCCGCGCATCGTGACGATCCATATCAACCCCGAGAAGATCGGCGATCTGATCGGCCCCAAGGGCAAGACGATCCGCGGCATCCAGGAAGAGACGGGCGCCGAGTTGACGGTGGACGACGCCGGTCTGGTGACGATCGCCGCCGTGGGCGGCGAGGCGATGGAACGCGCACGCCAGATGGTGGCCGCGATCACGGCCGAGCCGGAAGTCGGCCTGACGTACGAAGGCACGGTCAAGAGCGTGACGGCATTCGGCGCGTTCATCGAGATCATGCCGGGCACCGAAGCGTTGCTGCACGTCTCCGAGATGCGCCACACGCGCGTGGAGAAGCCGGAAGACGTGGTCAAGAAGGGCGAGCGCGTGACGGTGAAGCTGGTGGAGCGCGACGAGCGCGGCCGCCTGCGGCTGTCCATGAAGGCGCTGCTGCCCAAGCCGGGCGCAGGCGAGCCGGGGGCCGCAGTGGCCCCGACGGTGGCCCCGGAAGGCGACGCGTATGCGACGACCGAAGGAGCCCCGGTGGCGGAAGCGCCGGTCGAGGGCGCTGACGAAGGGCGCTCCGAGCGTCCGCGTCGTGATGGTGGTCGTGGAGGCCGCGGTGGAAGCGGCGGCCGCGGACCCCGCAAGTAGTGGCCGCGCTCACCCCCGCCCCTGAGACGGGGGTGCAGCGCACCGTCCTGCCCAATGGCCTGACCGTACTCTCGGAGTTCTATCCGGGAGTACGGTCAGTTGCTTTGGGGGCCTGGGTGCGGGCGGCGTCGGTGCACGAGGAGCGCGAGGTCATGGGCGTCTCGCACCTGCTCGAGCACATGGTGTTCAAGGGCACCGAGAACCGCACCGCGCACCAGCTGGCGCTGTCGCTCGAGGCACTGGGCGGCTCGCTGGACGCCTACACGTCGCGCGAGCAGACGTCGTTCCAGGCGCGCGTGCTCGACGAGCACCTGCCCGAGGCGGCGGATGTGCTGGCCGACCTGATGTTCCGCCCGCTGCTGCGCGCCGAAGACCTGAAGCTCGAGCGGAAGGTGGTGCTCGAGGAAATCTCCATGGTGGACGACACCCCGGACGATCTCGTCTTCGAGCTGCACAACGAGGCGTTGTGGGGAGAGCACCCCATGGGCTACTCGATCCTCGGGACGCGCGACACCGTGTCGGCGATGAAGCTCGACGACCTGCGCGCGCTGCACACGCGCGCGTACCACCCGCCGCACGTGGTGGTGTCGGCATCGGGCAACGTGACGCACGAGCACCTGCTGGACGTGCTGGGCGGCGCCGGGTGGGGCGACCTGCCGGGGCGCGATGTGGCGCCATTGCGCGAAGAGCCCGCGATTGGCGGCATGCCGCAGGTGCGCCGCGTGGCGCGCGACGGGGCGCAGAGCCACATCGTGCTGGGCTGCTCCACCGTCCCGCACCGGGACCCGCGACGCTACGCGCTGATGCTCGTGGACACGCTGTTCGGCGGCGGCATGAGTTCGCGCCTGTTCCAGAAGGTGCGCGAGGAGCTGGGCCTCGCGTATGGCGTCTACACCTTCCAGAGCTTTCACCTGCAGACCGGGTCGCACGGCGTGTATGTCGGTACGGCGCCCGAGACGCACGACCAGGCGCTCGCCGCGGTGATGGACGAGTTGCAGCGACTGGTGGATCACGGGATCCCCGAGGCGGAACTGGCGCAGGGCAAGCAGCAGCTGAAGGGGCAGATCACGCTGGCCCTCGAGAGCCCGTCGGCGCGGATGTTTCGCGCGGCGTCGGTGGAGTTGTACCGTGAGCCCTTCCTGACGCTCGACGAGACGCTGCAGCGCATTGATGCCATCGACGTGGAGACGGCGCGCCAGGTGTGCGGCGAGTTCTTCCGGCCGGAGTTGCAGACGGTGCTGAGTCTGGGACCGAGCTGATAGACGGTAGACTTTAGACGGTAGACGGTAGATGGTAGACGGTGGACGGTAGACGGTAGACGGTAGACGGTAGACGGTGGACGGTAGACGGTAGACGGTAGACGGTAGACGGTGGACAGTAGGCGGTGGATTTTGCCCTACGCCGACTCAGGGGAGTCCTGAGTGTTCAGGCGGCGTCGACTCGTGATAAATTGAGTTGTTGCTTTACCCGAAATCTCTCTCACTCGACCATACCATGCGCATAGGCATCCCGAAGGAAATCAAGACGAACGAAAACCGCGTCTCGCTGGTCCCGGCTGGGGCCGAGGCGCTCGTGTCGGCCGGCCACACTGTGTTCGTCGAGAAGTCGGCGGGCGAGGGGAGCGGCTTCAGCGACGAGCAGTATGTCGCCGTGGGCGCCAAGATCCTGCCGACGGCCGATGACGTGTGGAAGGAAGCCGAGATGATCATCAAGGTGAAGGAGCCCATCGCGGTCGAGTGGCCGCGCATGCGCAAGGGCCAGGTGATCTTCACGTACTTCCACTACGCCGCCGACGAGAAGCTGACGAAGGCGCACATCGACTCGGGCGCCATTTGCATCGCGTACGAGACGGTCGAAATGCCCAATGGCGACCTGCCGTTGCTGATCCCGATGTCCGAGGTGGCCGGCCGCATGGCGGTGCAGGAAGGGGCCAAGTACCTCGAGAAGCTGTACGGTGGTCTGGGGCTCCTGCTGGGCGGCGTGCCGGGCGTGCAGCCGGCCAACGTGGTGGTGCTGGGCGGCGGCATCGTGGGCATCAACGCGGCCAAGATGGCGGCGGGCATGGGCGCGAAGGTCACCATCCTCGACCTCTCGCTGCCGCGC
>CANNKR010000226.1 GCA_947504615.1 Gemmatimonadota bacterium
CCAGCACATTCAGTGAATCGACCTGCAGCGCCAACTCGCCGCGCGGCAATCGCCGCACGTCGCTGATGCGCGCAAAAAGCGCCGGGCTGTCCTGGCGCACTTCGCCGAGCAACTTCAGGGCGGCCACATCGCGGCTGGAAATCACGGGGAGGTCCAGATCGACCGCCGTCGGGTCGATAGGCAAGAGCCGCCCCGCCGCGTCGTATGGCGCCAATCCCGCCACGGTCGCCACGAAGGCCACCGGCGGCACTTCCGTGATGTGCACCACCAGCGTGCCGGGTAACCGCCGCGTGATACGCACGTCGCGCACCTGCGGATGCGTGGCCACACGAGCCTCCCACACCGCGGCATCGTCCCAGATGGAGGCCGTGGTGTCGATGCGCAGGCGCGCGACGAGCTGGTCGGGGGCGATGAACCGCGCGCCGTCGATTTCGACCTTGCGCGCACGGAAGAAGTCCATGCGACGGGCCCCCTCACGCACCGCAAACGGTGCGGCGACGACCGCGAGCGCCCCGCCAACAAGCAGGGCGCGCCGCGCGACGACGCGGAGTGTGGAAGATGCCGGGGCTGTGCCGTCCATTACCCCATTAGACGAGCCGGAGGGGTCGGCGGAAACAGAAACGGCGGGGGCGGCGACTGCCCGCCCCCGCCGTCCACCAATGCGCGTGGACGCCCTAGTCGCGCCAGCCGGTGCGCAGCCGCACGGGCCCGGTGCCGCCGTTGATGTAGTAGCCCGGCCCTTCCGGACCGCTCGCGCTCCACTGCGTGGCGTAGTCCAGCAGATACTTCTCCCCGGTCGTCGGCGAGGTGGCCCACTGCGAGCCGAGTTGCGCGTTGTAGTCCTGCATCGCGTCTTCATCGTTGCCGGCGGGACCCCTGGATCCACCCGGAGTGCTGCGCGGCCCACCGGGCGGCGGCGTGTTGGGCACCGGCCGGGTTTGCGTGTTGCACGTGATGGAGATCATCACCGCCTCGGCCTGCCGCGCCAGGTCCACCGAGCCCTTGGGTGCCGACGACACGAAGACGGACTGGATGTACTCGGAGGCCGACGGCCCTGGCCACACGTGATACAGCACGGTTCCCTGGCTGTTCTCGGTCGCGAACTGGTGCGCGATGAAATAGCCGGCCACCATGAAGGGTTGCCCGACGAATTGCGCCTTGCCGCGCGACACGGCACCGGCCAGCAGGAGCGCACGGTCCTCGGGCGGGCCCATGATCGCCCCGTAATAACTCCCGCCCTGCGTGTTGACCCCGTCGATCCCCCACGAGGCGTGGGATCCGTCGGGCCCGTCGAGATCGGCGTTCTTGCCGATTGGCGACGCACGCATGCTCCAGCCGGGGGGAACCATCGCCGAGCAGTGCCCGCGCTGCTGCGGAGTTCCCTGCACGACCGTGCGCATATCCACGTAGTGCATTCCCCGCGTCCCTTGCCGACCAGGCATCTGCCCTCGCGCCGGCGGCGCGCCGCGCGGCGGCTGTGCTCCGGGCATCGGCTGCGCGTTCGGTGCCTGATCCGTGTTTGGCATCTGCTGCATGCCTGATGGGCCGCCCGTGTTCTCTCCGTAGCCGGTCGGACGTCGAGCCACCGTCACGCTGATCTCGATGGAGAGACTCCGCCCGTTCCCCTGCGGATGGGTGAGCCCGATGAGCACCTTCTCACCGACCTTCTTGGCGCCCAGCATCGCGGAGGCGTCGGCAGCTCCACCGACGCGGCGGCCATCGATGGAGTTGATCGCATCGTACTGGCGCAGCCCGGATGCGAACGCGGGGCCTCCCTCCCCCACGGCCCCGGCGACCACGACGGGCCCGCGAAGGCCGACCGTCGCGGCCTGTTCGGCGCTCAAGTCAAAGAGCGTCACCCCCACGTACCCACTTCCCTGCTGCGCGTGCACCGTGGCCGCGCCTATGAACGATCCCGCCGCAAGCACTGTTGCGACGATCAATAGCCTATAACTGCCGAGCATCCCGAACTCCGAAGATGGATGAATCCAATCGTCGTTGGGTGCGCGCGTTTGTGCAATCCGAGACATTTTGTCCGGCCTCGTCGCACCGCGGCGCGAGGTTCGGCGCGCCGCTATCGCTGATCGAGCAGCAGACGCAGTTCCGGCCCGGTCTTGGTGATGTCGCCGGCGCCGATGGTCAACACCACGTCGCCCGCACGCACGAACACTGCGAGCGCATCGGCTGCCTGGGCACGCGGTCCCATCCAGTCGGGCGCGCGCCCCGCCGCGGCCGCATGGCCGGCGATGAGTTGCGACGTCACGCCGTCGATAGGCTGCTCGCGGGCCGGGTAGATGTCGCAGAGGAAGAGCGCGTCGGCTGCCGCAAGCTCGGCGCCGAACTCGCGCGCGAAGTCGCGCGTGCGGCTGAACAGGTGGGGCTGGAAGCAAGCGACGATGCGGCGCCCAGCGAAGGCGGCGCGCGCGGCGGCGAGCGTGGCGCGAATCTCCGTGGGATGATGCGCATAGTCATCCACGAGTTCCACCCCGTGCACCGTGCCAAGGCGCTGGAACCGCCGCTCCGCGCCTTCGAGCGCCGCGAGCCCCGGCGCCATCTGCGCCACCCGCAGCCCGAAGGTGCCGATGCCCACCGCCAGCGCGGCGAGCGCGTTGCGCACGTTGTGCTCGCCCGGCACCGTCAGCGTCACCGTGCCACTCGGCTTGCCGTCGAAGACGACGTCGAACGTCGTGCCTCCATCGACCGCACGCACGTTCACTGCGCGCAGCCGCGCGTCGTCGCTGGTGATGCCATAGCGAATCACCTCGGCCGTCGCCGGCGTCGGCAGCGCGTTGGCCCCGGGATCGTCGGCGCACAGCACCACCCAGCGCGCGCGCCCAACGAACTCGGCGAAGGTCCTCGTGATGTCGGCAAGGTCGGCGTAGATGTCCAGATGGTCGGCCTCGACGTTCGTCACCACCGCCACCTGCGGCCAGAGCGCGAGGAACGAACGATCGTACTCGTCGGCCTCCACCACGAAGGTGCCTTCGCCGCCGTACTTCAGGTTGCCGCCCCAGGCCGTCACGCGCGCGCCGACGACGCCGGTGGGCGAGATGCCCGCCGCTGCCAACGCCTCAGTGGTCATGACGGTCGTGGTGCTCTTGCCGTGCGTGCCTGCGATGCCAATGAGCGTGCCGCCCGCGCAGCACTCGGCCAGCGCCTCGGCGCGACGGACCAGCGGCACGCCAAGCGCACGCGCCCGGGACAGCTCCGGATGATCCTTGGGCATCGCGCTCGTGTACACCGCCGCGCGGGCGCCATCGAGGTGCAATGGGTCGTGCCCTGCCTGCACCTGCACGCCCACGCGCTCGAGATCAGTCACGCTCGACGCGTTCTGGTCGCACCCGGTCACGTGCATGCCGCGGCGCACGAGCAACTCGGCGAGTGCGCTCATGCCCGCGCCTGCCACGCCGATGAAGTGCACGGGGCGGTCGTCGTTTCGGTCGATCAGGGGCATGACTGAATGCTAGGCGAGTGAGAGGGACAACCGGAAGATGACACTAGACGTGGTCCTTGACGTCGTCCGCCGCGGCGGACGCTGCGCGCAGCTCGACGGCGGCGCCTGCCAGAAAGAAGTGCGCGTCGATGTTCCACCGCGCACAGCAGTGCGTGATGAACGCCTCCAGGTGGGCCCCCAGTTCCGAACGCTTCACCGGTCCGCCATGCCAGGCCAGCCACGCATCAACCAGCGCGGTCAAGGACCGGCCGTCCGCGCGCGCAAGCAAGCGCAGCACCTGGAACTGCCAGAGCGCCCCGACGGTCTGGGCGACGTCCCGCACCCGCACGATGTCCTCGGCCGACATCGTCGCATGCGACCGCACTTCATACGGCGGCTCCGGGTCGAAATCGATGCCCATGCTGTCCGCCTTGCGCCAGAGCTCGGTGCCGGGCAGGATCATCAGATCGAAGACGGCAAGGTGCGGCGGACGCAGCGACGCCGCGAAATCCAGCGACGCGCGGAATGTCTCCCACGTCTCGCCGGGCAGTCCGGCAATGAGCTGGAGCTCGAAGTCGAGGCGATGGGTCTTCAGGTGCCCGATGCCTTCGAGGAACTGCTGCCGCTTGAAGCGCCGCTCCACGATCTCGAGCACCGCGTGATCGCTCGTCTGCAGGCCGACCTCGATGAACGCGAAGTTCGCCCGCGCAAACAGCTCGGCCATCTCGTCGTCGACGAACTCGGCCCAGACCTCCGTATGGAACGGGATCTTGCGGTGGTTGTGCGCCGCGATGAACCGGCAGATCTCCTTGGCGCGCTCTGCGTTGAGGTTGAACACGGGATCCATCAGGTAGATCTCGCGCACATCCTGCTCCAGCCAGTACCGCAGTTCCTCGAGCACGCGCGTCGTGTCGAAGCGCCGGTTGCGGATGGAGAAGTCCTTGTTGTAAAAGCAGAAGCTGCAGGTGAACACGCACCCACGCTGGGTCTCGAGGCAGATGATGCGCCCGGCGTGGTCGATATAGTTGGCCAGGTGCGGCGAGACGACGCGGTTGAGATCCCGGACGATGGGTGCCGCGACGGTGGCCACCACGCGGTCCCCGTCGCGGAACGAGATGCCGGCGACGTCGGTCACGACGCCGCCGTCCCGCCAGCAGCGCACCAGGTCGCAGAAGGGCACTTCCCCCTCGCTGCGCACGATCACGTCGATGTCCGGATTGCGCGCGAGTACCGCATCGGCCACGGGACCGACTTCCGGGCCCCCAAGCACGATGCGCACGTGGGGGCGCGCAGCCCGGATCGACCGTGCGGCCGCCAGCATCGCGCCGATATTCCACACGTAGCACGACAGGCCCACGACGTCGGGATCCGTGGCCAGCACCGCATCGGCGATGGCCTCGCCGCTCGTGGTGCGGTCCCGCTCGATGATCGCCACATCCCCGGCGGCAACGCCGCCGTGTTCCACGATGTAGGCCTTGAGATACAGCAGGGCGAGCGGCATGAACCCCGCATTCGCGTGCCGGGTGGCGAGGCAGATCTTCACCGGCGCATCAACTCGGCGTTGAGGCGCTCGGCGATGTCCCGTGCCGCGGCCGGCCGGCCGCGCGCGCGCGCCGCGTTGGCCATGCGCCTCAGTGTCGATGCGTCACCCAGCAACCCGCGCACGTCGGCATCCAGGCGACCGGCCGTCAGTTCGCGCTGCGGCACC
>CANNKR010000227.1 GCA_947504615.1 Gemmatimonadota bacterium
CGCTCTGCGTCAAGCGATACGTCACTCGTCGTCCCATGACCATCGATTCCTCCAGCGATAGAAGACTACCCCGCCGTCTTCCCCGCTGGTGCAACGATCACTTGAAGCCACCCCTTTGAATTTTTGTTGTACTCCGCGGCCCTCTGTGTTCCTCGTGTTCCTCCGTGTTTATCAAAACACAGATCCCAGCCCAAGGCTCGGTTTCTTTCAACACGGAGACCGGAGGAAACAGAGGGCCACGGAGGACGGCACTGACTCAAGGGGGCGTGGGGGACAATACCGTCCGCCACGCCCCTTTGAATTGTTGTTGTCCTCCGTGGCCCTCCTGTTCCTCATTTTCCTCCGTGTTCAACAAAACACAAATCCCAGCCGCCCCTACTCCTCCGTCGACGACAGATACAGCCCGTCGATCAGCGCCGCGTACGTCTTGTCGATCACGCGCCGTTTCACCTTGAGCGTCGGCGTCAGCTCGCCGCGTTCCACGGTAAAGTCGTTTTCCAGCAACGCCACCTTCTTGGGTGTCTCGAAGCTCGCCAGCTTCATCTTGGCGCACTCCTCGGCGATCTCCTTGGTCATCTTCTGCTGGATCGTCGGCATCTGCAGCAACTGTGCCCGTTCGCTCCAGTAGATGTTGTGCAGCGCCGCCCACCGCTCGAGCGCGGCGAACTCCGGCACCACCAGCACCACCGGGAACTTGCGCTTGTCGCCGATCATCACCGCCTGCGACACATACTTGTTGGTCTTGAAGCCGTTCTCGATGGGCTGCGGCGCAATGTTCTTGCCCCCCGCTGTGACGATGATGTCCTTCTTGCGGTCGGTGATGCGCAGGTAGCCGTCTTCGAGCACGCCGATGTCGCCGGTGTGGAACCACCCCTCGGCGTCGATCGCCTCGGCCGTGGCGTCGGGACGGTTCCAGTAGCCCTTCATCACGTGCGGTCCGCGCGTCAGCACCTCGCCGTCCGCGGCGATCTGCACTTCGACGCCCGCGATCGGCTTGCCGATGGTGCCGATGCGGAAGGCCGTTGGGCTGTTCACGCCGATCACCGGCGACGTTTCGGTGAGCCCGTACCCCTCGAGGATCGTGAGTCCCGCCGCGTAGAAGAACTTGTTGATCTCCGGCGACAGCGGCGCACCCCCCGACACGAAGAAGCGCATGCGACCGCCGGTGCGCGTCTTGATCTTGCTGAACACCAGCTTCTGCGCCAGCGCGTACTGCCACGCCAGCGGGCCCATGGGCTCGTGTCCCGAGAGCTTCGCGTCGGCCCACCGGTCGGCCACCGCGCGCGCCCAGAAGAAGACGCGCTTGGTCAGCGCGCCGCTCGCCAGCGCGTTCTCGAACGCCCGCGCGTACATCTTCTCGTAGAGCCGCGGCACCGACATGGCGAACGTCGGCCGCGCTTCCTGCAGGCAGATCGGGACGATGTCGAAGCTTTCGACGTAATAGATGGCCGCGCCCATGGCCCAGTACAGGTAGTCACCCATCCGCTCGAAGATGTGGCACAGCGGCAGGAAGCTCAGCGCGACTTCCTTGCCGAGATGGAGCGGGAGCACGGTCATCGACGCCTGGACGTTGGAATAGATGTTGTCGTGCGTCAGCATCACGCCCTTGGGCAGCCCGGTGGTGCCGGACGTGTAGATGAGCGTCGCCAGATCGTCGGGGAGCACCGCCAGCGCGTCGACCTTCCACTGCGCCGCACGCTCCGGCGTGTCGATGGCTGCGCCGCGCGCCTCCACCTCGGCGAGCGTGAGGTCGGCGCCGTCAATGCGTTCGGCCGTGAAGCTGATGACGTGCCGCAGCGCGGGGCACTGGGTGCGAATGGACGCCACCTTGGCGGCGTGCGTCTCGCTGGAGACGAAAATCGCCACCGCGCCCGAATCGTTGATCGGGTGCACCACCTGCTCGGCGGGGAGCGACGGATAAATGGGGACGTCGGCCAATCGTGCCGTCAGGCACGCGAAGTCGACGATGGCCCACTCCGGCCGGTTCTCCGAGATGAGCGCGGCGCGGTCGCCCGGCCTCAAGCCGAGGTCGAGCAAGCCGAGCGAGAGGTGACGCACGCGGCGCTCGGTGTCGCGATGCGAGATGGAGCGCCACTGCCCTGCGGCGACACGATAGTTCATCGCGTCGGGGCGATCGTTGGCCGCCATGGCGTCGAAGAACAGCTGGTTCAGTGTGCCCGGCGCTGGGCGCGGGCCTCCCTGTGCGATCATCACGGTCTCCCCACGGCGTAAGTACTGGCGCGCAGGGCGGCCGGAGCCGCAGGACGCGCGCCTACTTGGGACGGAAGTGAATTACGAACCTGGCGGGGCTTCCCGCTACCACCGCCCCCAGATATCTCGTCGTCGCGAAGACGACGAACGAGTCGGCCGCGGACGGGAGATTGTTCGACCGGATGCGCAACTTGCGGCTGGCCGCGCCGTCGCCGGCGGTCGTGTCCATCAGGCTTGGGTGGCTCGCATCGTTCCACAGCGAGGCCAGCGTGGTGTCGCTCGCGGCCACCGTCACGCCGCGGTACGTCACCCGCCAGGTCACCAGAAAGCCGGGGACGGGCAGGGCGGTGCCGGCGCTGTCGCGCGTCAGTTTCACGGCGAGGGCCGAACCCACATTGGAGGCCGCGTCGGGCAGGGCGTACTTCAGCGTGTCCGCTGCCCCGCCGGTAATGGCCAGCAAGGTGGGCGCCCGCGTCACGATGACCGTCTTGGTCAGCGACTGCATGGCACTGGCGGCGGCCACCACGCGCACCGTGCCGCTGGTGCGGGTGTTCGCCACCAGGTAGCCCTGGGCATCGATGATCACCCCTGTATCGAGGGCGATGTAGCGCACGGCGGGGCTCGCGATCACGCCGCCGGCGACGTTGTACGCCACGGCGCGCAGCGGTGCGGCGTGCCCCAGCGAATCGCGCATCGTGTCGCCGGCGACCACCGCCGGATACGGCAGCGTGTCGAAGGCGATGGCCACGATGGCGTCGGGGGAGGTGCCGACGTCGGCGCAGGCGCCTGCCACGGCCGCGGCGACGAGCGCCGCCGCCACCCAGCGAGGCGCCCGCGTCATTCGGCCGGTCGGGTGAGCCGGTCGGCCAGCAGCGTGGCGAGGTTCACGTAGGCCTGGCTGGCCGCGTCGGCCGGCTCGCGCACCACCGCGGGCTGTCCGGCGGCGAAGGCTTCGGCGAGGGCAGTGGAGCGGGGGATCACCACGTCGAATACCATGCCACCCGGCAGGTGTTCCCTCACGTAGGTCACCGTCCGTTCGCACGACGGGTTGCCGGCCTCGAACATGGTCAGCAGGATGCCGTCGAGCGTGAGCCCGGGATTGGACTTCACCACGTCCTGGATGCTGCGCAGGATCTGCGGCGTGGTCTGCAGCGCCAGTGGCTCCGCCTGCAACGGCACGATCACGCGGTCGCTGCTCAGCAGCACGCGGCGGGTGATCGGTCCCAGCCCCGGCGGCGTATCGACGACGACGATGTCACACCGTTCGCTGGCGGCCTGCAGCATGCGCGGCAGGAGGTCGCTGGCGGCGACGTGCGACTGGTAGTCGCTGTGGTCGGCCCCGTCGGTCACGGTGCCAACGAGCATCACGCGCAGCCACGGCATCGCGGTGGGGAGGATGACCTCGCGCAGCGTGCGCGCGCCTCGCATGTAGTCGGCGAAGCCGCGCGTGTCGGCCCCCTTCCGCAGCCCGATGCCGTAGCGCACGGATCCCTGCGGATCGACATCCACGAGCAGCGTCTTGAGGCCGCGCCGTGCGAAGGCCGCCGCGAGGTTGACCGCTGTCGTCGTCTTGCCCACACCGCCCTTCTGGCTGACAATCGAAAGAACCTTTCCCACCTAGCCCTCGCTCGGACCAGCCGGCGTCTCGCCGGCGGTCGGATTCCGCAGTTGGTCGAGTGTCGCTTCGGCGTGCCGGATCCAGCGTTCCGACTCGGTGCCGTCGGGCGGACTGGCAAGGAAGGCCTCGAGGTGCTGCTCCGCGCCGCTCGCGTCGCCCCGCTTGATCAGCAGGAACGCCAGGCCGTAATGCGCCCCCGACTGCGAGGGATCGATCTCCAGCGCGCGCCGGTAGGCCCGGATTGCCTCTTCCAGGCGCCCGGTGCGCGAGTAGGCGATGGCCATGTTCTGCAGCACGCGCAGATCGTCCGGATGGTCGCGCAGGGCGAGCCGGTACGACGTGATGGCGGCGTCATAGTCGCCCTGACGCTCCAGCAGCAGCGCCTCGTTCAGGTAGTCGAGGCGTTGCGGTCTGGCTTTGGTTTCGGACGTGCCGCCCAAGAGGCGGCTCAGCCAGGACATAGGCGCGGCGGGTTCGCTGGGAAGGAAAGGAGGCCAGCCAGCCCGTCGGTGGCTGGCGCTGCCAACTATAGACGCGCAGCAGGCTTCCAATGGCACAACCTATGCCCCGCCCGCTGGGCGAGCAACCGCGCTTCCGCTCGGATGAGGGTGCCGGTACCTTCACGAGGGACGCCCTGCGCGCTCACCTCCGGAGGTTCCATGTCACCCCGCAAGACCGCTGTAGACCCCGCCAAGGGCGTCCTGCACGTCGAGTGGCCGCTGTTCGGTGAACTCTCCCGCGCCCTGGCCCTCAAGGTCGCCCGCGACTTCATGCCCGAGGTCGTCGTCGGGGTCGCGACCGCCGGCGTGGTTCCCGGGTGTGTGGTGGCCGCCATTCTGGACTGCGAGTTCCACTCCATCATGGTCAGCCGCCGCTACGGGACCGACCGGGTACGCGAGACCCCGGCCGTGATGGGCGGCGCGCCGGGACAGGTCCGCGGCAAGCGCGTGCTGCTGGTGGACGAGACCTGCGACAGCGGCGAGACGATGCGCCTGGCCAAGGCCGCGATCATCAACGCCGGCGCGTCCGACGTGCGCACCGCCGTGAGCTTCCGTTGCGGGTCGTACGACCCCGACTTCTACGCCCTGTCCACCGAGAGCACCATCGTGCTCCCCTGGGATCGCGAGATCATGATCAACGGCGAACTGGGCCCGAATCCGAAGTACGAGGCGGTGTACCTCGACGATCCGGGTGGGTATTAGGGACGGTAGACGGTAGACATTAGACGGTAGACGGTAGACGGTAGACGGTAGACTTTAG
>CANNKR010000228.1 GCA_947504615.1 Gemmatimonadota bacterium
CGAACACGTGGAAATGGGAACTCGACCCGACGGGACTCGTGGCCGCCGGTATCGATCCTGCGGATGCTGGCCTGGCCACATCCAAGGGCACCTTGACCTTCCTCGAGGATGGCACGCTGGATCCCTTGAGCCCACCGGCCAGCACGATTTCGTTCACTCCGCCGGGCGCCAACCCCGTGTCGATCAACGTCGACTTCGGCACCGGCATCAACGGCATCTCGCAGTTCTCGTCGACCTCCACGGCCGTGCTGCGCGACCAGAACGGCTACACGTCGGGCACGCTGCAGAACTTCTCGATCGACCGCACGGGCGTGATCACCGGTTCGTTCACCAACGGCGTCAACGTGCCGCTGGGGCAGATCGTGCTGGCGGACTACAACAACCCGGCCGGCCTGCTGCGCATTGGTGACAACATGTACCAGGAGTCGGGCAACTCGGGCGGCGCGGTGCTGGGCTTTGCCCTTGAAGGAAGCCAGTCGACGCTGACGTCTGGCGCCCTGGAAATGTCGAACGTCGACCTGGCGCAGGAGTTCACGTCGATGATCATCGCCCAGCGCGGCTTCCAGGCCAACGGACGCGTGATCACCACGAGCGACGACCTGCTGCAGGAACTGGTGAACCTCAAGCGGTAAGCGGAGCGGACACGGCGGCAACGCCGTAGCGATCGGGGTTCCCGCGAACGGGTCGGCCAGATGCCGGCCCGTTCACAATTCTCGAAAGACCGGAAGAATCACCCCCCGGCATAAAGTGCCATGTAGGGGCCCGAGAGTGCCGAATCCCCTCGTGCGCTCGTGCGATCGTGCGATCGAGGTACTTAGATCGCAAGTACTTAGATCGCACGTACTTAGATCGCGGGCCGGGCCTCCGCCGTTCTCTGGTACGGTCTGTGCGTTGCTGGTGGGGTGAACCCGACCACACTCCTCCACCAGAGCCATGGCCGAACCAGACAAAGCCCCAGAAGACGAAGCCCCTGCGGCACCGGCACCGAGCCGGTTCAGGAAGCTGCTCCCGGTACTGCTGGTGGTTGTCGGCGGTCTGATTGTCGGTGGCGCCTCTGGAATGTTCATGGTGGGCCCGGTGCTGGCCAAGCGCGTCACCCCCAAGTCGGCGGCGGATAGCGCCAAGGCGGCCGAAGAAGTCACGGCCAAGGAAGGGGAGGGCGGCGCCAAGGAGGGAGGCGAGGGCGGCACGGTCTTTTTGCTCGATAACATGGTGCTGAACCCCGCGAATTCCAGCGGGCAGCGCTTCCTCCTGGTCTCGGTCGCACTCCGTCTCAAGGACGCGGCGGTCGAGGTGGAGTTGAAGGCGCGCGACGCTGAAGTGCGCGACGCCCTGCTGCGGGTACTGGGCAGCAAGCACGTGGAAGAACTCTCCGACATGGCAATGCGCGACGGCCTGAAGGACGAGCTGCGCGCCGAACTCGACAAGATCATCAAGCCCGGCTCCGTGAAGGGGCTGTATTTCCCGCAGTTCGTGATCCAGTAACCGCGCCATGGCCTCCGATACCCTCAGCCAGAACGAGATCGACCTGCTCCTTGGCGGCGCGTCGCCGGCGGCATCACACGCCTCGCAGCGCTCCACCGATGTCGACTATCAGCTGTATGATTTCCGCCGGCCGCACCGGGTCAGCAAGGAACGGCTGCGGACGCTCGAGGCGATGTACGAGCGTCTGGTCAAGTCGCTCGAAGCCTGGCTGCTGAGCCGCATTCGCGGCCAGGTGGAGCTGCGCCTGCAGAGCGTCGAACAGTTCAGCTTTGGCGAGTTCACGCTGTCGCTGCCCACGCCCTGCGCGGCCTTCGGCTTCGAGATCCTGAACACCGGCGGCCAGAAGGGCGTGATCGACGTCGGGCACGAGTTCGCCTATTTCCTGGTCGACCGCTTCTTCGGCGGCTCGGGCACCGCGAACGTTCCCACCCGCGCCATGTCACCGGTGGAGCGCCTCGTCGTGCGCCTGATGATCGAGCGCACCACCGGGTTGCTGAGCGACATCTGGCAGGACCACGTGGAAATCGACTTCGAGCTCACCAGCTTCGAATCGATTCCCGAAATGGTGCAGGCAGCCAGCCGCGACGATCCCGTGCTGGTGGCGAGCATCGAAGTGAACGCCGGCAACTCGTCGTCGCTCGTGCTCATCTGCCTCCCCTTCTCGGTGCTCGACAAGTTCTTCTCGTCGGGCGACCAGCAGCGCGTGAAGACCATGACGGGCTCGGAGCAGGAGCGCCAGTTGACGCGCGAAATCGCCGAGGGGTCGGTGCGGCAGATGCACGTGGAGGTGGCCGCGCGGCTGCCGTCGTTCGACGTGCCGATGCGCCACCTGCTCGGTCTGCCGGTGGGCGCGGTGCTCAGCACGGGCATTCCCACCGACACGAAACTCGACATCACGATTGGCGGACGACAGCGCTTTCACGCGGCGGCGGGACGCATGGGCGGCAACCTCGCCGTGCGTCTTCTCGACGCGCCCGGCATTCCCGCGCCGCCGCCGCCGAGTTGGCAACCCTGATCCCGCGCCGCTGCTCCGTGCACTCCATCGCATTTCTTCCCCTGCCCTGCCGACCATGTCCGACGCGCCAATGACCCAAGATGTGTCGTCTCCGGATTTCGCCGAACTCACCCCGACCGGTCCGACGGGCGGCGAAGTGCCGCTGTCGATGCTGCTCGACCTCACCATTCCGGTGACCATCGAACTGGGCCGCACCAAGATGTCGGTGCAGGAGATCCTGCGCCTGGGCCGCGGCTCGGTGGTACAGCTCGAGCGGTTGGCGGGCGAGCCAATTGACGTGTTCGTGGGCGACCGCCGGTTCGCCGAAGGCGAAGTGGTCGTGATCGGCGAGCATTTCGGCATTCGCATCACGCGCCTGGTGTCGGCGCTTCCGGGTGAAGCGGCCGCGTAATGGCCACTTCACTGCTCGGCGTACTCGCGGTCCTCGCGCTGGTGCTCGGGCTCCTCGTACTGTCGTTGCGATTCCTGCGCCGGTTCGTGCCGAGCACGGGCGCGGGCCACACCAAGCTGCCGCTCGAAGTAGTGCAGCGCCTGTCGCTGTCGCCCAAGCAGGGCATTGCGATCGTGCGCATCGGAGAGCGCCTGATGGCCGTGTCGATGGGCGAGGGCGGCGTGCGCGCGCTGGCTGAACTCGACGCCGTGCCTGCCACCGCGGCGGCCTCCGTGATCGCGTCGCCGGTGCTGGGAAAGCTGGTGATGGGAAAGCCGGTGACGGGGAAGCCGATGGCCATGCCGGTGGTGGCGAGCGAGCTCCCGTCCGATTTCCGCAACCTGCTGCGCACGGCGCTGAGAGGGTCCACCACGCTGGCGCTCGTGGCGGCGGTGCTCGTGCCCGCCGATGCAACGGCACAGGCCGCCGCGCCGACGCAGGCGCAGCTGCAGCAGGTGATCAAGCAGGCCGTGGGCACGGTGACCGGCGCCGCGAATGGTGCCGCACCGGCCACGGGTGCGGGACTCATCAAGCCACAGGGCACCACCAAGCGTTCCACCCAGCCGGCGCAGTCCACGCAGTCGACGAGCACGGAGGACGCGGGCCAGATGATCACCAAGACCGCGCCGACCATCGACCTCAAGGTCGGCGGTGGCGACGGGCTGCGCCTCTCAGGCACGGTCGGCGTCGTGGTGATGATGGGGCTGCTGACGCTGCTCCCGACGCTCGTCCTGATGATGACGGGGTTCACGCGCATCCTCGTGGTCCTGCATTTCCTGCGGCAGGCCATTGGCACGCAGAGCGCGCCGCCGGCGCAGCTGATTGCGGCGCTCGCCCTGCTCATCACCGGTTTCGTGATGGCGCCCACGCTCACCGAGGTCAACCAGACCGCGCTGCAGCCGTGGATGGATGGCCGCATGGAGCAGGCGGAAATGCTGAGCGCGGGAGTGAAGCCCTTCAAGGCATTCATGCTGCGCCAGGTGCGCCCGTCCGACGTCAGCACCTTTGCGCGCATCAGCGGCACGCCGGTAGTGGGTGCGCCGCAGGACATCCCGCTCGTGGTGCTGGTCTCGGCCTTCGTCACCAGCGAGATGCGCACCGCGTTCCAGATCGGCTTTGCGCTGTTCCTCCCGTTCATCGTCATCGACGTCGTGGTGGCCTCGGTGCTGATGAGCATGGGCATGATGATGCTGCCGCCGGCGATGATCTCCCTGCCGTTCAAGCTGCTGCTGTTCGTCCTCGTCGACGGCTGGGCGCTGATCGTCACGGGACTCGTCCAGAGCTTCCACTAGATCCCGGATTCACCGCCGATGACCGACGCCGCCGTCCTCGACCTCGCCCGCAACGCCGTCATGATGGCGCTCGCGCTCGCGACCCCGATGCTCACCGTCGCCCTCGGCGTGGGATTATCGATCAGCGTCTTCCAGTCAGTCACGCAGATCCAAGACCAGACGCTGACGTTCGTGCCGAAGCTGATGGCGGTCACCGCGGTCTTCCTGCTCGGGCTGCCGTGGATGATGCAGACGGCGGTGAAGTACACGGCAGAGCTGTTCCGCGCCCTGCCATCGCTGGCGTCGTGACGCCTGGCTTCGACCTGTTTGCGCCGCAGGCCGGCGATGCGCTCGTGCTCACGGGCACGCGCATCACCGGCCTCATGCTCGTCGCCCCGTCACTGGCGTCGCTCATCGTCCCGGTGCGCGTGCGCGCGGGGCTGGTGGTCGCGCTCACGCTGCTGCTGACGCCGGTCGCGTTCGCCGCGCAGCGCCTGCCGCACATCACGGCCCAGGCGTTGGCGTCCGAACTGCTCATCGGCTTTGCGCTCGGGCTGGGCGCGTCGATTCTGGTGGGCGCCGCCGAGCAGGCCGGCGACGCCATGGCCGTGCAGATGGGACTGAGCGGCATCGCTATCCTGGATCCGACGGCACCCGAGCCGTTGCCGGTGATCGGGTCGTTCCTGCGGCTCTTCGCCATCACGCTGATGCTGACGCTGAACCTGCACACGGTGATGATCGGCACGCTGGGCGACTCGCTGCGCGCGGTGCCGCTGGGGTCCGCCCCCGCGCTGGCCAACGGCATCAATGAAATGCTCAAGATGGGGGCGACGATGTTCGCCCTGGGTGTGCGCTTTGCCGCGCCGGTGATCGCGGTGATCC
>CANNKR010000229.1 GCA_947504615.1 Gemmatimonadota bacterium
AGGAACAGGGGGGCGACGAGGGCGCCACGAAGTGCGCGAAAACTGACGAGCATTGCAGACTCCAAGAGTTAGAAGAACTGACCAAGACGGAAGTGCAGCTGGAACTTCGGATCGGGCCGCCCATACGCGTCGGTACGGTCAAACCCATACGCCCAGTCGAGGCCGAGCGGCCCCAGCGGCGTCACAACGGAGGCGCCCACGCCCGCGCCCCGAAACAGGCGCGACGGATCGAACTGCCGCGGATGGGCCCAGATGTTGCCCGCGTCATAGAACATGTTGAGGTACAACTGCTGGCTGACCCGCAACCCCGCCTCGGCCGTCGCGGTGAAAAACGCGTTGCCGAACGATGACCGTTGCGCGTTGTACGTCCCGGTGCCGCCCGAGAAGCCGCTCGGCGTGATCGAGAACTCCGGATAGCCGCGGAGCGCCTCGCCGAACTGCACGCCACCCAGCGAGAAGGACTGCGAATAGAAGAACGCGCCCGGATCCCCGAACACCGCGCCCGACTTCGTCGAGAGGCCGACCATGAACTTCAGCGGATTCGACCCCGGCTTCTTGCCACCGATCGACCCCAGCAGCGCATACGATTTCATCTCCGTGTAGTAACGCTGGAACGAGGAGGACCCGCCCAATATGCCGCCGTTGAAGTCGGCCTTGATGCTCTGCAGGCTGCCCTGCGTCGCAAACGGCATGTCCACGCGCGTGTCGCGCTGCAGCGAGAGCGCGACGTTGGACCGGAAACACCGGATGCACGTCGTGGACGTCGCCACCGTCCCCAGCAGCCCATCGGTACCGAACTTCACCGCCTCGGCGCCGTACGTCACGAACAGGCGCGTAAAGCGCGAGTTCGGCATCGGGAAGCCCACCTGCACGTTGGCACCGGTCCGGATCGACCGCCCAAGGTCCGCAATGCGATACCGCGCCTGCGAGTTGTAGGCCGAGACCGTCCCCGACACGCGGCCGCGCTTGATGCTCGGATCGGAATAGCTGAGGTTGAAGTCGTTGATGTACCGGCCGAACTGCCACTGCATCGAGCCGCGCTTGCAGTTACCCCACAGGTTGGGCTGCTCGAGGCCGATGAAACCGCCGAGGCCCGTCCCCTGCCCCATGGACGCGCCGAAATTGATGTTGCCCGTGCGCTTTTCCTTCACCCGGAAGACCACATCCACGTCGCCCGCCTCGTTCGCCGCCTTGGTGTCCGGCGGCGGAATCGGGGTCTCGAAGAAGCCCAGGTTGCCGATGCTCTGGTACGAGCGGATCAGGCGGTCCTGGTTGAACACGTCTCCGGGGATCACGAACAACTGCTCGCGAATGCAGGCTTCGTTCGTGTAGTCGTTGCCCAGGATGTCGATCCGGTTGATGATCGCCGGCTGGTTCTCGGTGATATCCCACCGCAGGTTGACCCGCGGCGTCGAGTCGGGCCCCATCGGCGCCGGTTCCGCCACCGGGCGCACCTGCACGTAGAGGTAGCCGTCGTTGAAGTACTGCGTCTTCACCTTCTGCGTGGCTTCGTCCCACTGCGTCCGGTCGAACAGGTTGGACGCGACCGACTTGCGCTTCACCAGCCCGACGACACGCTGCGGCAGCGTCGCCTTGCCGCTCGTGAACGGGAAAAAGCGCTGCACGTCCTCGGTGGACAGGTGCTTGTTGCCGTCCACGGAGAAGGAGCCCACGGTGTAGCGGTTCCCCTCGTCCACCGTGAGTTCCACCAGCCCTTTCCCCCGGAGCCGGTCGATCACCAGCGTGTCCTTGAGGAACTGGAAATCCACGAACCCCTGCTTGGCATACAGCGTCGGGATCCGCTCGCCCAGGTCACCCGCGTACTTGTCCTCGTCGAACGACCCCTTGCGCCACCACCAGAAGCCCTCAGGACGCGTCTTCATGGCCTTCACGATGGTCGGGCTCGTCACCTTCGTGTTGCCACGCACCGTCACGCCCGAGACCGCCAGCCGGCGCCCCTCGTCGACCCGAAAGAGAATCTTGATCTTCTCCCCCACGGTCGTCGTCTCCGGCTTCACCTGCGCCAGATAGAAGCCGTTGGCCTGATACAGCGAGTCGATGCGCGTGACGATCAGCGCCACCGCCGCCGGGTCCACCGCGCGGCCGATCAGCAGGTCCACCTTGTCCTTGACCGTGCGCAGCGACACGACCGACGGCCCCGTCACGTCCACGTCGGACAACAACGGGCGTTCCACGACCTTGATCATCATGGTCGCGAACGTCGCATCGCTCGAGAGCATGCACGCGAGCTGGACGTCGTCGAACTGCCCGCTCTGGAACACATTCCGGATGGCCCGCTGCAGCGACGGATAATTCAGGGCAACCTTGGCCTGCAAGCCGGCATCCGACAGGATGGTCGACGCAAGGATGCGTCGATTGCCGCTGACGGCAATCGAATCAGGAGTCTGGCACCTGCCGTCCTCGGGCTGCTGGGCGGCAACTGGCTGGGCCCCCGCAAGCGCAAGGAGCACCAGGGCGGCTAACGTCGGTCGGAGCATAAGCTGGGAAATATACACGAAGGGGCCGGTCGGGTTCACCTGCAACCCGCCCGGCCCGGTGGGGTTCCCGTCACGCCTTGGGCGTGCTGGCGGGAACCCGAAACTCCAGGCGGGTGCCGTCGGGAGTGACGTCAACCTCGATCTCATCGCCGCGCGAGAACTCTGCCAGCAGGATCTTCTCCGACAGGGGGTCCTCGATGTAACGCTGGATCGCCCGCTTCAGCGGACGTGCGCCGTAGGCCTCGTCGTACCCGTGCTTCACCAGGAAGTCGAGCGCCGCCTCCGACAGCTTCATCACCAGCTCCTCTTCCGACAACCGATTCTGCACGTCACGCATCATGATCGTGACGATCTTCGCAATGTGCTCCTTTGCCAGCGGGTGGAACACAATCACGTCGTCCAGGCGGTTCAGGAACTCGGGGTTGAAGACGTGCTCGAGTTCCTCCCGCACCTTTTCCGCCATCTTCTCGAACTTCGTGCCGCCTTCCGCCGCCCCGAACCCGACCGTGCGGCTCTTGGTGATGTCCTTGGCCCCGACGTTCGACGTCATGATCACCACGGTGTTCTTGAAGTCGATCACGCGCCCGTAGTTGTCCGTCAGGTGTCCCTCGTCCAGCACCTGCAACAGGATGTTGAACACATCGGGATGCGCCTTCTCGATCTCGTCCAGCAGCACCACGCTGTACGGCTTGCGCCGCACGGCCTTGGTGAGCGCCCCGGAATCCTCGTATCCCACGTAGCCCGGCGGGGCGCCGATCAGGCGCGACACCGAGAACTTCTCCATGTACTCGCTCATGTCCACGCGAATGAGCGCCGCGGCGTCGGCAAACAGGAACTTCGCCAGCGAGCGCGCCAGTTCCGTCTTCCCCACGCCGGTCGGGCCGCAGAAGATGAACGAGCCGATCGGACGCTTGGGATCCTTGAGCCCCGCACGACTGCGCCGGATCGACCGCGAGATCGCCTTGATGGCGTCCTCCTGGGCGACCACGCTCTCGTGCAGTTCCTCTTCCATGCGCAGCAGGCGCGCCGTCTCGGCTTCCTGCAGCCGCTGCACGGGGATCCCCGTCCAGCGGCTCACGATGAAGGCGATCTCCTCTTCACCCAGCACCGGACGGAACGACTGACGGCGCAGTTCCCACGCCTCCTGCCGCGTGCGGATCTCTCCCTGCAGTTCGCGTTCGTTGTCCCGCAACGACGCCGCCCGCTCGAAGTTCTGGTCGCGCACCGCCGCATCCTTCTCGGTGTTCACCGCATCCAGCTTGGCCTTCAACTCCGCGACCTCCGGCGGCGGCACCTGCGCCGCCAGGCGCGCACGCGCCCCCGCCTCGTCGATCACGTCGATCGCCTTGTCCGGCAGGAAGCGGTCGGTGATGTAACGCTCCGACAGCTTGGACGCCGCCACCAGCGTGGCGTCAGGAATCGTCACCCGGTGATGGTCCTCGTACCGCTTCCGCAGCCCCTTCAGGATATCCACCGTTTCATCGATCGAAGGCGGCTCCACGACGACCGTCTGGAACCGGCGCTCCAGGGCGCCATCCTTCTCGATGTACTTGCGATACTCGTTCAGGGTCGACGCGCCCACGCACTGCAGTTCCCCGCGCGCGAGCGCCGGCTTCAGCATGTTGCTGGCGTCAATCGCCCCTTCCGCGGCGCCGGCGCCCACGAGCGTATGCAGCTCGTCGATGAACAGGATGATCTGCTTGTTCAGCGCGATCTCGTTCATCACCGCCTTCAGCCGCTCCTCGAACTGGCCGCGATACTTCGTGCCGGCAATCACGGCCGCCATGTCCAGCGACAGCACGCGATGGTCGCGCAGGGAGTCGGGGCACTCGTTGTTCGCGATCATCTGCGCGAGCCCCTCGACAATCGCCGTCTTGCCCACCCCAGGCTCGCCGATCAGCACCGGGTTGTTCTTCTTGCGGCGCGACAGCACTTCCATGACCCGTTCGATCTCCTTGAAACGGCCGATCGTCGGATCGAGCTGTCCCTCGGCCGCCAGCGTCGTCAGGTCACGGCAAAAATGGTCGAGCGCAGGGGTTTTCGACTTCTTTTCTCCCTTGGCCGCCGCACCCGGGGACGGCGCAGGCGTCGCCTCGGTCGGCGGGGTCTGCCCCGGAGGGGCCTCGGTGCCCAGCAGGCGCAGCGTGTCCGCGCGCGCCGCTTCCAGCGTCACGTTGGCGTCGGCCAGCACCTGCGCCGCGATCCCCTTCTCCTCGCGCAGCAGCCCCAGCAACAGGTGCTCCGTCCCCACGTACGAATGCCCCAGTTCGCGGGCCTCGCCCATCGCCAGTTCCAGCACCTTCTTGGCACGCGACGTGTACGGCAGATCGGGACCGGTGGCCTGCGCCGCCTTTCCCTTCTTCACCGTCTCCTCGATCTTCTGCTGGATCTCGTCGAGGTCGACATTGAGGTGCTGCAGCACGGCGGCTGCCACCCCTTCGCCCTCACGGATCAAGCCGAGCAGGATATGCTCGGTGCCGACGTACTCGTGGTGGAGGCGGGCAGCCTCCTCGCGAGCCATC
>CANNKR010000230.1 GCA_947504615.1 Gemmatimonadota bacterium
CGATCTGGCCCAGCGACGCGAAACCGTGGCGGCGCAGCTCGACAATGCGTCGCTGGTGCTCGGCACCATGAAGCTCGACCTGCTGAAGCTGCGTTCCAGCGGCCTGCAGTCGCAGATGGCCGACGCCAATTTCCAGACGCAGGACGCGCGCGCCGTGGTGGCAGAGATCGAGCGGGCGCTCGAAGTGGCAGAGGAAGTGCAGAAGATCAGATAAGGACAGAGTACGACAGAGTACGACAGAGAACGACAGAGTGCGACAGACGGAAAACAGCGTTCCCTCTTCGATCAGTATTTATCTGTCGTTCTCTGTTTCACTCTGTCGTCTTCTGTTTCACTCTGTCGTATTCTGTCCCACTCTCTCGTATTCTGCCATTCGCTCCGCCATCTCCTCCGCCATCCCTGCATGCCCGTGCTTGTTGGCGGCTACGATGCCGCGGGCGATGGCCGCGTGCGCATCATCGATGCGCCCGACGTGAGCCAGGGCATCGGCCAGCTTGAGCCAGCCGTTGCCTTCGTCCTCCAGGCGCGCGAGATACGCCTCGAGTTCCACGATGGCCTCGGCCCACTGCTCGGCCTTCAGCAGTTCGGTGGCCAATCCGAAGCGCGCGAGTGCGTTGTCCGGATTCTTGGCGATCATCGCCTGAAAGGCGGCAATGCGGGGCGTCGTCATGGCGCGGGAAGGATACCCGGCTGATCAGCGCGCGAGCAACGCGCCGACCGCCGCGGCGACGCGCTCGGGGGCGTCGAGAGGCGAAAAATGGGACGCGTCGGCGATCAGCTCGAGCGTCGCGCCTGGAATGGCGCGTTGGAGCCGTCGACTGAGGCTGGCGGACAGGAAGGGATCGCGCGCGCCGTGCACGATGGCCGTGGGCACGCGAATGCCGTCAAGTGTCATGGCGGCCGTTTCGTTGCACCGCTGCGCGTCGAGGTGGGCGAGCAGGGCCGCGCGGCCCAGGGGTTGGACGAACGGTCGCAGGAAGACATCCAGCGCGCGCCGTCCTTCATCACGGTTGGCAAAGCCTGACTGCAGTCCGGCATACGCCTCGCCTGCGAGCAAGGGGGCAGGGAGCAGGCGGGCGACGCCGGGCAGGGATCGCGCCAGCCGGGTGCGCCAGCGCGGCCAGCCATCGAGGCCGACGCTGTTGATGAGCGCGAGGCGCGTGACGCGGTCCGGCGCGTGGAGGGCGAGCCACTGGCCCACGGCGCCCCCCAAGTCGTGTCCCACCACGCAGGCTTCCGGTACGTTGAGCGCGTCGAGGACTTCGAGGACACGGCGGGCGTGGGCGGAAACGGTAACGGCGGCCCCGTCGGGGCGATCGCTGCGCCCATAGCCGAGCTGGTCGAGCACGATCAACCGGTGGCCGACCGGCATCTGCCGTACGACGTCACCCCAAAGATGCGATGAGGTCGGGAAGCCGTGCAGAAAGATCACCGGCTCTCCCGCGCCCCGAGTCCCGGCCGCGTAGTAGTAGAGCCGGTGTCCACTCAGATCGAGGAACTCGCCGCGCATGCCGAAATTCTCGCTGCGGACGGCGAGGATTCAAGTCCACACAGAAACCCTCAAAAGTCTGGCGCTTTCCTACAAAACAGGTATAGTTACGCGTTACAGGGTGGACAATTCGGTGGTCATGAGGTTATCTTATTGACTACCAACAGGTTAGCAGGGGGCATTGCGAAGTGACTTTACCCGTGGTTCCCATGGTTCCGCTGTTTGCCCCACCACCCCCGCCTCCGGCGCCGGTGGTTTTCCCGTTGCGGTGGTTGCTGGAACATGCGGCACTACCAATACAGTATCGCGCCACCATCGAAGTAGCGAAGCTCACGGATCAGCTTCCAGCTTCGTTTGTGAATACTCCGTACTATCATAGACCGGCCGTCGAGATCTCGATTCGCCAGTCCTACGACGGGACGTGGAGTAACGCCATGCTGGCGCTGCCGGCGCGCGGTTCTGCCATCGACGGTCTCGGCAGTATCCACGCCGTGCGTCGCTTGCTGGAGTCCGGCTGGGACAAGGACTCGCCGGCGGTGATGCAGGCTCGGCGGGCGCTGTTCCGCCTGCTGGCCGAGGACGAAGATCCGGCCCAGCTGTACGAGTTGCAGGCCAAGCCAGGGAAGTCGTACGAGCCCGAAGTGGCATCCCACCTGCGCCAGACGCTGCGTGAGGCGGCCGGCGCGACGCTGGCCCAGGCCGGCTTCGAGTCCGACCCGCGTGTCCGAGGGATCGCGCGTCGCACACTGGAGCGGATTACCGACTTCCTGGCGTCGCCGTTGGCGCTGAAGCCGTGGACTCGCGTGGGCAACCAGCAGGTGCTGGCCGCCGAGGCGTCGCCGCCGTCGCTGTACGCATTGCAGATGCTGGCGCACATGCCGTTGTTCCGCAACGAGAACTACACGGCCATGGAAGCGTTGTATGAGTACCTCACGCGTCCGCTGCCGCGTCAGGAAGCCATCCAGATGGTCGGCAAGAAGATGTTGCCGGTCCCGCTGCTCGTGCTGGGCGACATGTTGCCGCACCGCAATGCGGTGGACGCCGACATTCCCATGGCGCTGGCGTGGCTGGAGACGATGGCGCGACTGAACTTCCTGCGCCGCAATGACAACTGGTCCAAGATGTACGAGCGGTTCGTGGACGACTGCGGGCGCGATGGCGTCTGGCATCCCCACAAGGGATCGGCGTCGCCCAAGTCCACGAATCCCTTCACCTGGCCGTTCTTCCCGCTCGAGCCGCAGCTGGCCGCGGGCGATGAACGGTGGACGGACGTGACGTTCCGCATCGGGTTGATCGCACGGCTCTCTGGCCGTCCCATCGAACTCATCTGACGCGCTCGATGCGGTTCGTGGTGAAATGCAAGGTGATCGAGGGCCGGTGCAGGTGACCCGGCCCTCTCACTTTCCCGACGGGTTCCCGGGAATCACGGCACGCGATGTCACCCTGGTGGACGGCGTGCGCCTTCGCCTGGTGGAGTGCGGACCGGCTGATGGCGCGCCGGTGCTGCTGGTGCACGGGTTTGGCGCGTCGGCGTACCAGTGGCGCTTTCTCATGCCGGCACTGGCCGCTGGTGGATGGCGGGTGCTGGCGCCCGACCTTCCCGGGCACGGATTCAGCCAGCTCGCCCTGGCCGATGGCCAGTACACGCGCGATGCCTATGCGCGTCGCATGTGGATGCTGCTCGACGCCCTCGGTATCGCCCGGGCGCCGGTGATCGGGCACTCGATGGGGGGGGCGGTGGCCGCCGAGATGGCGTGGCAGCATCCCGAGCGCGTCGAGTGCCTGGCGCTGCTGTCGCCCGCCGGGTTTGGTCGCGTGCCGCAGCGCGCGCGGGTGTTGCGTGGCGTGCCGGACGTGCTGGCGCCGCTGGCGCGCGCCTTTGCCTCGCGCGCAGCGGCGCATCTGGTGCTCGGCGACGTGTACGGACCCGAGGGTGCGTGGTCGCGGCGTGACGAGGAAGAATTGCTGGCTCCGTATGCACAGCGCGACATCTATCGTTCGATGCTTCGCACGATCAAGGAGTTCGATTTCCGCCTGCACCCCACGGCGCTGCTCGCGGCGCTCCCTGAGGGAACGCTGGTGCTGTTTGGCACGCACGACCGCGTGGTGCGGCCGGGCGAGTCGGTGGCGGCGCGCGTGGGCGAGGTCCCGGGTGGTCGTCTGGTGATGCTGCCGCGCATCGGGCACCTGCCCCAGGTGGAAGCGGCGGAGCGGGTGTCGGCACTGCTGGCGGAGTTCCTGCGGGTGCCTCGCGTGGCGGGGGCCATGGGCGCCGATTAGCTTGCGAGAGTGAAAACAGACCAGCCGAAGACGAAGGCCCCGGTGCGCCGACGTGGCCCGGGAAGTCGTGGCAAGGCCGCGACCGCCGCCAACGCGGCACAGCAGGAACTCGCGATCGCCACCGCCCCCGCGGCGCCGGAAATCACCGAAGGGTTGAGCCTGGCTCAGGCCGAAGCGGCTGCCATCGCGAGCGACGGCGGCAGTTTTGCCGAACTCGGGCTGCACGAGACCGTGCTGCGGGCGATCGCCGATGCCGGATACACGCATCCGACGCCCATCCAGCGGCAGGCCATCCCGCTCGCGCTCAACGGGCGTGACATCATGGGGCTGGCGCAGACCGGCACGGGCAAGACGGCCGGCTTCTCCATTCCGATCATCGAGCGGTTGCTCGACGGGCCGCGGCGCACACGCGCGCTGATCCTGACGCCGACGCGCGAACTCTGCCAGCAGGTGGAGGAGAGCTTCAAGAAGTACGGCAAGTATTCGTCCCTGGACGTGATCTCGGTGTACGGGGGCGTGGGGTATGAACCGCAGACGACGGCGCTGCGTGCAGGGGTCGACGTGGTCGTCGCCACGCCCGGGCGACTGATCGATCACCTGGAAAAGCAGAACGTGTCGTTCGACGAGCTGGAGGTGCTGGTGCTCGACGAAGCCGACCGGATGCTCGATATGGGCTTTGCGCCGCAGATCCAGCGTATCGTCTCCACGATTCACAACTATCGGCAGACCTTGCTGTTCAGCGCCACGATGCCACCCGAGGTGGAGGCGTTGGCGCGCAAGTATCTGCGCAAGCCGGTGGTGGTGCAGGTGGGGCGCCGTTCGAGCGCGGCGACGACGGTGCAGCACTATGTCTATCCGGTGCCGAAGCAGCGCAAGACGGAGTTGCTGGCCGAGCTGCTGAAGGAGAAGAAGATGGATTCGGTGCTCGTGTTCACGCGCACCAAGCACGGCGCCGACCGCGTGGTGCAGCACCTCGCGGAACAGGGCATCGAATCCGACGCCCTGCACGCCGACAAGACGCAGGGGCAGCGCGAGGCGGCGCTGCAGCGATTCAAGGACGGCAAGACGCGCGTGCTGGTGGCCACCGACATTGCGCAGCGCGGGCTGGACATCTCGGGCATTTCGCACGTGATCAACTACGACGTGCCGCAGCAGGCCGAAGACTACGTGCACCGGATCGGGCGCACGGGGCGCGCCGCGCAGACGGGTGACGC
>CANNKR010000231.1 GCA_947504615.1 Gemmatimonadota bacterium
ATGCCCCGTCGATCTTTCACTACGACAAGAGGTTCTCTGATGCATAGCCTCAGAAAGTGGGCGCTCCCCGGAGCGCTCCTGGTCGCGGCGGCGGCGTGTAATGCCGACCGTCTGTCCATTCCGAATTACAACGCACCGACGGTCGAGGGCGTGGCCTCCGACCCCAACGGCGTCCAGCTGCTCGTCACCGGCATCGAGGCCGGTCAGCGCGGCGGCCACTCCGGCTGGGTCTCGGACGCAGGCATTTTCGCCCGGGAGTCGTACAACTACTTCCCGACCGACGCCCGCACGGTGTCCAACTACCTGACCGGCATCCTGAATCCGCAGCGCCTCGAGCGGGCCGGATTCGCGTCGGGCAACTGGACGGGCCCGTACCAGAACATGAAGAACGCGGTCAACCTGATCACCGCCTCCAATGCGTCGACGCTCGCGTCTGACAAAAAGAACGGCGTGATCGGCTTCGCGAAGACGATGCGGGCGTACGACCTGTACATCATCGCCGCCTCGCGCGACTCGCTGGCAGGGTCGGTGGATATTCCCGCCGATCCGGCGACGCCGGCGGCGTTCGTGAGCCGCGACTCGATGTACAAGGCCATTACGGGCTTCCTTGATGAAGGGAAGACCGCGCTTCTGGCCGCCGGCACGAGCTTCTCGTTCGCGCTGCATTCCGGGTACGCCGGTTTCGACACGCCGGCGACGTTCCTGAAGTACAACCGGGCGCTCAAGGCGCGCATCGAGATCATCCGGGCGACGCAGGGGTGCGGAGCGACGTGCTATGCCACGGCGCTGACCGCGCTCAGCGAGTCGTTCGTGACGCCCGTGGGCAGCGCGGCATCGCTCGCCTCGCTCGAGGTCGGCCCGATGCACATCTACTCCGCCGCGACTGGCGACGGCCTGAACTCGAACAGCTTTGCGCAGCAGAGCTACAAGTACGCGCATGCCAGCGTCGCGACGGATGCGCAGAAGCAGGCCGACGGCGTGACGCTGGACGACCGCGTGCTCCGCAAGGTGGTGGCCACCGCAGCGCCGGTGCCGCACCCCAACAACATCGCGGCCACGTACCGCTTCACGATGTACCCGACGCCCAGTTCGTCGGCGTCGATCATCCGCAATGAGGAGCTCATCCTCATCCGGGCCGAAGCGAACATCGCCACGGGCAACCTGGCCTCGGCGCTGGCCGACATCAACAACGTCCGCGCGGTCTCGGGCAAGCTGCCCGCGATCGCCACGGCGAACCTTGATGCCGTGGTGTACGAGAAGCGCATGTCCCTGCTCTACGAGGGCATCCGCTGGGTCGACATGCGCCGCTGGAACAAGCTGGCGCTGCTGCCGATCGACAGGGCCGGGCAGTTCGTGGCCAAGGTCATGCCGATTCCGCAGGCGGAGTGCGATGCGCGCGCCGTGAAGCCGAACGGCTGCCTGGCGAATCAGTAAGTAGAGAAGGACAGAGAACGACAGAGGGCCCGGCGGATTATCGCCGGGCCCTTTGGCGTTGCACGAACACACGAGCGCGAGAACGCACGAGAAAAACGAGGGCCCGGCGAGATCATCGCCGGGCCCTCATCGTGCGTTCGTGCGCTCGTGCGTTCCGCTGTTACGACGAGAACGACTGCAGCGCCCGCCCCACGTCGCCTTCACGCAGCCGCTTGAGCGCGCGGTCGCGCAACTGGCGCACCCGCTCGCGGGTGACGCCGAGCATGGAGCCGATTTCCTCGAGGGTGTGCTCGCGTCCGCCTTCCAGGCCGAAGTAGAGGCGCAGCACCTTGGCATCGCGCGGCGGCAGGGTGCCGAGCGCCTGCTCGATTTCGTCGGTGAGGAAGCGGTTCATCGCTTCTTCCTCGGCGTCCGGCATTTCGTCGGCCACGAAGCGCTCGATGAGCGAGCGGTCGCCGTCCGGGTCCATGGGGGCGTCCAGGCGCACGTCGCCGCTGTTCAGCGCGGCCAGCGACGAGACGACGTCCACCGAGAGTCCGGTGACCTGCGACAGTTCTTCCGGGGTCGGCTCGCGACGCATCTTCTGGCGCAGGATTTCCGACGCCTTGATGATGCGCGACAGGTCCGCCGTGCGGTTGAGCGGCACGCGGACCGTTCGCCCTTGGCGGGCCAGCGATGACAAGATGGCCTGACGGATCCACCACACGGCGTACGAGATGAACTTGACGCCCTGATCGGGGTCGAATTTCCTGGCGGCCGTGAGCAGGCCCACGTTGCCTTCGCCGATGAGGTCGATCAGCGGGAGGCCGCGGTTCTGGTACTTCTTGGCGACGGAGATGACGAAGCGGAGGTTGCGCTTGACCAGTTCCTGCAGCGCATCCGGGTCACCCGCGCGGATCTTGCGGGCGACCTCGATCTCCTCCGTGCCCTTCAGGAGGGGATAGGTGCTGACCTCGTACAGGTACTGGTCGAGGATGTCGCGCTCGGGTTCACTGGGCGCGATCCCGGCGGGAGCGGCGCGACGGCGACGGCGCTTTACTTCGGTGGCCATGGGCTATGCCTTGTCGAGCCGGGGCTCGTGCATGAGATCGATACGTCGGGCGAACCCGGAACTGGGTGCGGCCCGCTACTGCACAGGCGCACACACCCTATGAGTACGGCGGCGGTGCGGCCAATGTTGTCAATTGTGAATGGCGACTAAAAATAGCGCCAAACTGCGATTCCGCCAGACTCGCCGCTTGACCCAAGTCATACGCCTGGATAGCTTCTTTGGTTCCTGACGGTACGCTATGGAAACCGATTTAGCGTGCGTGGGGACCTGGGGGCGTAGCTCAGTTGGGAGAGCGCTTGAATGGCATTCAAGAGGTCAGCGGTTCGATCCCGCTCGCCTCCACTGGGGACCCGGTTCCATTCGGGTCATCCGGTTCCGGATCCCAATCCGGGGCCAGTGCGGGAATAGCTCAGTTGGTAGAGCACAACCTTGCCAAGGTTGGGGTCGCGGGTTCGAGTCCCGTTTCCCGCTTTTGCAGGACGAATGCGAGGTGAGGGCGGTCGGACGGTAGACGATCGGGTGACGTCGGGTCCACCGCGGAGTGCGAGACGGGCGTGGCATATGTCGATGAGTATCGACTGCTCGTGCTTGCCACTTGAGCACTGGTTCCGGGCGGTTAGCTCAGTTGGTTAGAGCGCCACGTTGACATCGTGGAGGTCACAAGTTCGAGTCTTGTACCGCCCATTGCCTCACGAGATATTCTCGTGGGGCATTTTTTTCCCTTTTTCACGCCACCTGCCGGCGGACCGGCAATTCCCTCGAGCGAACCGATGACGCGAATCTTCCGCACGTCCCTTTTTGCGATCCTCGCCGCCGTCCCTGTAGCGGCGTCCCCGTTGGCCGCGCAAACGCCAGCGGCACAGCCGGCAGCGGCCACGTGCTCCGTGGACTTCAGCCAGCCCAAGGAATACGTCACGCTCTACAATATCGGCCGCGCACGCGCCATTCAGCTGCCCGCCGGTGACGAGCGCGCGAAGTCCATTCGCGACATCATGAAGAGCCTGGCCAACCCGAAGAACATCAGCGCCAACCCGCAAGGCACGTCGCTGTTCGCCGGCCAGATGATGATCCTGTGGATGTTGCAGCCAGGGAGCCCGGCGACGGCCACGCGGGGCCAGCTGAACTGGGGCGAGCCGAAGGACGCGGTGATCGACCTGGCCAAGACGGCCGACTCGCTGTTCACGGCGGTGGAGACCGCGCAGCCGGTGTGCGTCAGCGAGACCAAGATCTGGCGGCAGTACAAGCCGTGGCAGGACCGGATCAACGCGGCCTTCAAGGCGCTCCAGAACAACCAGCTCGACTCGGCCGAAATGCTGGCGAAGTCGTCGATGGTGCTCGACCGCATGTCGCCGTACGCGTATCGGGTTTTGGCCGCCGTGGCCCAGGGACGTGGCAGCCAGGGCGACATGCTGCAGCACCTGGAGAAGGCGCTGGCCATGACGGTGGGCGACACCGGCTACGCCGAGGACCGGCGCGCGGTGCAGTTCCAGATTGGCCAGGTGGGCCTCGAGTACGCGGAGATCCAGCCGGAGCCGAAGCGCACCGAGACGCTGCGCAATGCGGCCAACGCGATGATCGCGCTGGCCACCGAGTCGCCGGCCGCCGACGTCACCCCCTACGCCCTGTCGGGGCTGGGGATGGCCGCCGCGTCGCTGAAGGACTCGTCGCTGTTCGCCAAGTGCTTTGACATCGTGAACTCGGCGACGGACAAGTACAACGACCTGGCGACGCTGCAGGCGGCGATGTGCGCGAACCGCAACGGCAAGACGGTCGACGCGGTGCGGCTGTTCGAAGTGACCGTGGCCAAGAACCCGAATGCCCGCGACGCGCTGTACAACGGTGCGGCGCTGCTGTACGAACTGCGCAAGGGCGACGAGATGCTGACGCTGGTGTCGAAGCTGGTGGCGATCGACCCGAGCAACCCGGACAATGTGTCCCTCTACGCGTACGCGTACAACGTGATCGCCGACAAGCACAAGCCGGTGGCCCCGGTGGCACCCGCGCCGGTGGCGGCGCCCGTGGCCCCCGCAGGGAAGCCGGGAGCAAAGGGCGCGGTGAAGCCTGCGCCGGCTCCTGTGGCAGCGCCGGCGCCCGCCCCGGTGCCGAACCCGTGGATCGACTCGGTGTCGAAGTACATGAAGCAGTCCGACGACATGCCGCAGAAGGTGACGATCACCGATTTCGTGCGTTACACGGACCGGGCGATGCTGAAGGGCGACGTGGAGAACCGGAGCAAGGTCGCGCGGTCGTACGAGGTGGAGTTCGAGTTCCTGGACCTGGCGGGTGCGGTGATCGACAAGCAGGTGGCCAAGGTTGGGCCGGTGGAGCCAGGCAAGCCGGCATCGTTTACGCTGAACTCGGCCAAGGCGAAGATCGTGGCCTGGCGGTACGCCCCCATCAAGTAGTCCCGGAGTCCAGATGAGCGTCCGCATCCTCGTAATTGATGACGAC
>CANNKR010000232.1 GCA_947504615.1 Gemmatimonadota bacterium
GCCACGCTGCAGCTGACGGCGCAGCTGGTGACCGCAGCGGCCGAACGCGGCACGGTCGGCGATGCGCTCGACACCCAGCGCCACGCCACTGGCGTCGTCAGTTCCGTGACCGCCGAGCAGATCGCCAAGAGTCCCGACGGCAACGCCGCCCAGGCCGTGCAACGCGTCAGTGGCGTGACCGTGCAGGACGGCAAGTACGTCGTCGTGCGAGGCCTCGGCGAGCGGTACACCACGAGTTCGCTGAACGGCTCCCGCCTGCCGAGCCCGGAGCCCGAACGGCGCGTCGTTCCGCTGGACCTGTTTCCTGCCGGCCTCCTGCAGTCGATTACCACCACCAAGACCTTCACACCCGATCAGTCGGGCGACTTCTCGGGCGCGCAGGTGGACATCCGCACGCGTGAGTTTCCGGCGCAGCGATCCTACACCGCCCAGCTAGGCTCCGGGTACAATGCCGGCGCCACCGGCCAGTCGGTGCTTTCGGCACAATCGGTGGGCGGCGAGCGCCTGGCGATGGTGCGCGACGGACGCACCCTGCCCGCGCTCCTGCGCGAGGTGGGCAACTTCCAGGGGTTGAGCCTCTCGCAAGGGGACAAGAACCTGCTGGTCAGTCAGTTCCGCAATGCGTGGACACCGCAGGCCGCCACGGCAACGCCGTTGATGAACGGGTCGTTCTCGATGGGCGGCAATGATCCCCTGCTGTTCGGCCACCGCGTCGGCTACCTCGTGTCGGGGACGCTTTCGTCGGGCACGGACCTCAAGACCGGCCAGGTTCGGGCGCTGGCGGACCGCGGGACGGTCAAGGGTTCCACCACCGAGATCGACCGGTTCTCCGGCGAAACGGCCACGCAGAGCGTGCTCTGGGGAGGCCTCGCCAACGTCAGCAGCATGATCGGGCGCCGCTCCCGGCTGATGCTGAACGCCATGTACAACCGGTCGGCCGATAACAGCACGCGCAGTGAGCGCGGGAGCTTCGAGAACGAGGGCATTGACGTCCGTATCCGGCGCATGCAGTACATCGAGCGGGCCGTGCAGTCGCTGCAACTCGGCGCGGAGCACGCGCTCGGGGAGCGGCACAACATCGACTGGACGGTGACCACGTCGACCGTCGGCCGCCACGAGCCCGACCGGTCCGAGTTCGTGCAGCAGGTGGAGAAGGATTCGCCCACGGGCCCCGAGACCTACCGCTGGCTCAGCACGGGCAACGGCGGCGCGGTGCGCACGTTCTCCAGGCTCGACGAAACGAACCGCGAGGCGCGCGCGAACTATCAGTTCAACTTCGGCTCCGTGACGCAGCCACATCGCATCAAGGTGGGCGGCCTGGTCCGCGCGACGGACCGCACGGCCGACACCAGGGCGTTCAGCATCAGCGCGCCCGGCGCACCGGCGAGCCTGCGGGAACTGGGCCCCGAGCAGATCTTCGATGGCCGCTTCAGCACGTCCACGTCCCGCGTGTTCGACATCGCGCCGCTTTCCCAGGGCGGGGCGTACGACGCGCGCGACCGGCTCTCCGCTGCCTATGTGCTGGGTGAATGGTCGGCCGCCGCCGCCGTCAAGGTGATCGGCGGTGTCCGCGCGGAACAGGACCACCTGGACGTCAACGCCATCTCGACGCTCGGCTCGCCGATCGCCACGAGCAAGCGGTGGAACGACCTGCTCCCCGCACTCGCCGTCACTCTGGCGCTGCCGCGCGATCAGCAGCTGCGGCTCTCGGCGTCGCGCACGCTCGCGCGCCCTGAATACCGCGAACTGTCACCCATCAAGAGCCGCGACGTGCTGAACGGCGACGACACCCAGGGGAACGACCAGCTGGAACGGACGCGCGTCGTGAACCTCGACGCCCGCTGGGAGTGGTATCCCAACAGCGGCGAGGTACTGAGCGCCGCGGTCTTCGCCAAGTCCTTCGATCAGCCCATCGAGCGCGTCTACCGCGCCGCCGGTTCCGGCACGCGCACGGTGTTCTACACGAACGCCCGGTCGGCCGGGAACCTCGGGGTGGAACTGGAAGCCCGGAAGTCGCTCGCGTTCCTGTCGCGCGCGCTCGACGCCGTGCAGCTCTTCAGCAATCTCACGCTGATGCAGAGCCGGATCCAGCTGCCGACGAACACGCAGGCGAGCGCGACCAACCTCAAGCGTCGCATGGTCGGGCAGGCACCGTACGTCCTCAACGGGGGCGTCACGTGGGTGAGCACGTCGGGGCGCGCGAGCGCGACGGTCCTGTTCAACAAGGTGGGCGACCGGATTGACGCGGCCGGTGATGCGCCGCTGCCGGATGTCATCGAGCACTCGCGCAGCGTGATGGACCTGTCGCTTCGCCTGCCCGTGTCGGGCGCGCTTTCGCTTAGTGTCGATGCCAAGAACCTGCTCGATACTCCGTATCGCACCACGCAGGGCACCGTCACGCGTGAGTCGTTCCGCGTCGGGCGCACCATCCAGGCCGGAGTGGCCTGGCGCCCGTAAGACGCGGGAACGCCGCAGTCGAGCGAGGGACGCCACGATGGCTTCCCTCGCTCGCATCACCGCCTGCCTGTCGCAACGGCGTTACGCGGCCGTGACCGCATGCTGACCCAATCGAAGTGTGCGCGGGCGTTCTTGCATGGGCGTGGAGGAATCACGATCCGCGCGCTTCCCGTTCTTCATCATCCCAGAGGACTTCGCATGCTCGTTCCTCGTCGCATCGCAGCCGCCACGGCCATCGCCGTCAGCCTGATCGCCACTGCTTGCAGCAGCGACAGCAGCACCGCACCGACCGTCACGCCGGTGCTCGGCGCCGCCGCCCTCGCGTCGTCGTCGTCATCCGTGAAGGTCACGTTCAACAGCAAGTCGGGCGACACCGGCTACAACGTCGAGCGCGCCGAGGGCGCCGCCGGCGCCTTTGCCCCGGCGGGCACCGTGACCGCGCCGGCCACCGTGAGCACGCTCTCGTACACCGACACCGGCCTCAAGGCGGCCACGGCGTACCGCTACCGCGTGATCACCATGCGCGGCAGCGTCACGAGCACGCCGTCAGCCGAAATCAGCATCACGACGCTCGCCTTCGGCAACGCGGCTTCGGAGATCAATACTGACATCACGACGAGCCGCACCCTCTACGCCGACACGGCGTACACGCTGAAGGGCTTCATTCACGTCGCCAACGGCGCGACGCTGACCATCCAGCCCGGCACGACGATCAAGGGCGACTTCAACGTGCTCGGGTCGTCGCTCATGGTGCTCCGTGGTGCGAAGATCCAGGCCATCGGCACGGCCGACGCCCCCATCGTCTTCACGTCGTCGCGCGCCGCCGGCCAGCGCCAGGCAGGCGACTGGGGCGGCTTGATCCTCGTCGGCAATGGCATCATCAACCGCAGTGGTGCGGTGGAAATTGAAGGCTCGGGCACCGACGGTCAGTCCGTCGTGGGCGGCAAGAACTACCAGGTGCTCTACTCCGGCGGCACCACGGCCACCGACAACAGCGGCGAACTGAAGTACGTGCGCGTCGAGTTCGCCGGCTTTGCCCCGTCGCTCAACAACGAACTCAACAGCTTTACCTTCGCCGCCATCGGCTCGGGCACGAAGGTGTCGTACGTCAACTCCGTGTCCGGCCTCGACGACTCGTTCGAGTTCTTCGGCGGCGGCTTCGACTTCTCGTACGCCGTGGCCTACGAGGGCGAGGACGACCAGTTCGACATGTCCGAGGGGTGGTCGGGGCGCATGCAGTACCTGATCTCGTACAAGTCGACGAACATCAGCCTCCGCTCGGGCGCCGGTTCGCTTGCCACCGACATGGAAGGCATCGAAAACGACGGCTGCAATGGCTCGGGCTGCGACCTCGGCCACAAAACCTCGCCCTTCACCATCCCGGTGGTCGCCAACTTCACCCTCATCGGTGCGGCGTCACAGAGCATCCACGGCGCCGGCGGCGGGTACGGCATGATGCTGCGTCGCGGCACCGGCGGGTACTATGTGAACGGCGTGCTGGCGCGCTATCCGGCGGCCGGCATCTCGCTCCGTGACTCGGCCACGTTCCTGCGGGCCGGCAACGCGGCGGTCCCGGATCTCGCCACCGCGGACCTCGCGGTGCGCAACGTCTACATCGCCGAAACCCCGCTCGCCTTTCAGGCGCTCGCCACGCAGCAGTTCGCGTTCGACCTCGCCGGCAACAGCATCACGCTGAACGCCACGGGCACGGCAGCGGCCCTCTTCGCGGGCATTCCGGCCACGGGCGCCACACCGAGCGGCGCCAGTGCGCTCGACTTCACCCCGGCCGCGGGTTCCGCGATCGCCACCGGCGGCCTGACCACCTTTACGGGCAAGCTCGCCGCGAAGGCCGGCACCGCCGTCACTGGCACGACGTATCTCGGCGCCGCCGCACCTGGTGGCACCAAGTGGTGGGCCAACTGGACGGCGTATTACCGCAACTAGTCTCCCCGATGTTCCAGGCGACCGGCGCCCCAAGCGGGCGCCGGTCGTTCTGTTCTCCCCCCGACGTTCCACCTAACTTGAGACCATGATGCGATTGCCACTGCTCGTGCTGACTTCAGTGTTGCTCCTTTGCGCGGCCTGCTCGTCCGGACCGAAGGACGCCGCAGGGACGATCGCGATCGCGAGCTCGCTGTCCGCGGCACAGGCAGACTCCGTCGCGCGTGCCCGCCAGGATTCCACCAATCGGGCGCAGCCCGGCTACATCGTGGATTCCATTCTCCCCATCGAGGAGGACGTGCGACGATTCCGCGCCGCCGTCGGCGGCATCGCGGTGTCTGCCCTCGCGGAGGCAGCGCCCTCCCGGGACGCCCTCGTCGCGCAGTTTGCTGCAGCGGTCAGTGAGCGCGATTCCGTCGCCCTCCGGTCGTTCGCCATCTCGCCGCGCGAGTTCATCGACCTCGTCTACCCGTCGTCGCCCTACACCAAGCCGCCGTACC
>CANNKR010000233.1 GCA_947504615.1 Gemmatimonadota bacterium
GTGCGCATCCGCCGGCTGACGCCGGACGGTGGCACGCCCGTGCGGGCCGTCATCGAGGTGGATCGACGCAACACCGGGCCGCGAAGCTTGGGTGCCCCCCGTCATCCGCCGTCGCTGATGGCGGTCGAGGGTGAAAGCGAGCAGGGGGTCGTCGCGTCGTTGCTGTCCTACGTTGAGGAGGATTCCTCGGTGGCCCGCCTGATGGCGCGGCACGGCGCGGGGTAGCTGCGTTGCCCCTGGGCGGCCGTAGCGCTACGTTGCGCCGCAACACCCCATGGCCGATTCCTTTGATGCGCGCCGCCAGTTGCTTGGCGCTGCCCGCCGGTTCCTCCTCGAAGGAGGGCCGCCGGCTGCTGCCGCATCCACCAACCCGCCGCGACTGACGCTCGCCACGCTGGAGAAACCCCGTATGTCCCGCTCCCGTGAACGCATCCTCGCCAATCTCGACGACATGTACCGCGAGGCGTTCGAGCGCGCCAAGACGACGGAAGACGAGTCGGGCATGAAGGCGCTCGATTTCTCGTATCGTCGCGAACAACTCTATTTCGAGATTCTGCTCGACGTGCGTGACGCCATCGAGAAACGCTGATTCGCAGCAGGTGACGGCCGGCCGACGGGCCGGATAACCACAGCGCCGAGTCCACCATGCACGTGCTCGCCCAAGCCGCCGCGATCAGCCTGGCCATCGTCAACGCCCGGGTCTGGACCGGAGATGCGCGCCGCCCGTGGGCGGACGCCGTCGCCGTCAACGGCAATCACATTGCCGCCGTGGGATCGAGCGCCGAGATCCGGAAACTGGCCGGCGCCACCACGCGGATCATCGATGCCCGGGGCGCGATGGTGGTGCCCGGCTTCATCGATGCGCACGTGCACTTCATCGACGGCGGCTTTGCGCTGCAGTCGGTAAAGCTGCGGGATGCGAAGACCAAGGCCGAGTTCATTGCGCGCCTCGGCGCGTTCGCCAAGACCGTCCCCGCCGGTACCTGGATCCTCAACGGCGACTGGGACCACGAGAACTGGGGCGGCGAACTGCCCACCCGGCAGTGGATCGACGCGGTGACTCCCGATAACCCCGTCTGGATCAACCGGCTTGATGGCCACATGAGCCTCGCCAACTCGGCGGCGCTCAAGGCCGCCGGGGTGACGCGAGACGTCAAGGACGTCGACGGCGGCACTGTGGTGCGCGACGCATCGGGGGAGCCGACGGGGGTGTTCAAGGACAACGCGATGGGCGTCGTGGATCGCGTCGTGCCCCCCGCGCCGGTGGCGATGATGGATCGCGCCCTCGCCGGGGCCATGGCCTACGTGAACGAGCAGGGTGTCACGGCCGTGCACAACATGGGCAGCTGGGGCGAACTCGCCGCGTTCGAGCGCGCGCATGCCGCCGGCACCATGACGACCCGCATTTATGCGGTCGTGCCGCTCTCGTCGTGGAAGCGGCTGGCCGACACGGTGAAGGTGCGCGGGCATGGTGACGATTGGGTGCGCATCGGGGGGCTGAAGGGCTTTGTGGATGGTTCCATCGGCTCGCACACCGCCGCCATGCTCGAGCCGTTCACCGACGCGCCCAACGATCGCGGCCTGATGGTGAACACGGAAGCCGATCTGTACGCGTGGACCAAGGCCGGTGACGCCGCCGGGCTGCAGGTGCTGGTGCACGCCATCGGCGACCGTGCCATCCGTACGCAGCTCGACATCTTCGAGCGTGTGGCCAGGGAAAATGGGCCGCGCGACCGCCGGTTCCGTATCGAGCACGCGCAGCACATCGCCCCGTCCGACATGGCGCGCTTCGGCACGCTTGGCGTCATCCCCTCGATGCAACCCTACCACGCCATCGACGATGGCCGGTGGGTGGACAAGGTCATCGGGCCCGAACGGTCCAAGGGGACGTACGCCTTCAAGTCGCTGCGCGACGCCAAGGCGACGCTCGCCTTCGGCAGCGACTGGTTTGTGGCGCCGCCAACGCCGCTGATGGGGATCTACGCTGCCGTCACGCGTCGCACGCTCGACGAGCAGCGTCCGGGCGGCTGGGTGCCCGAGCAGAAGATCACGGTGGAGGATGCGTTGCGCGCCTACACGACGGGCGGGGCGTACGCCGGCTTCGCGGAGGGGTCGCGCGGAGTGATCCGGAAGGGGATGCTGGCCGACCTCACGATGATCGACAAGGATCTCACGCGCATCGCGCCCGAGACCATCCGCGACGCGAAGGTCGTCCGCACGATCGTGAATGGGAAAGTTGTGTACGAGGCGCTCGAGTCGAAGTAGCGCGCCGCACCCTGTGGCTTGGGAGGAATGAAAGATGCGCCGTACCGCACGATTGCTGACCGTTGCGTCACTGACCCTCGGGCTCGCCGCAGGTTGCGCGTCCACTCCGCGACCCACCGGCACGGTCAAGGCCGATCTCTCGCTGATCACGCGGGAGCAGATTCAGGAGATGCGGTTCAACAACGCGTATGATGCCGTGAAGGGGCTGCGCGGCGACTGGATCCGCCAGCGTGGCCCCGAGAGCTTCCGGTATCCGACGGAGGTGCAGATCTACCTCGACGGCGTGCGGATGGTGGGGGGCGTGCAGACGCTGCTGACGATCCCCTCTTCGGGCATCCAGTTCATTCGGCACTACAACGGCCTTGAGGCCACGTCGCGCTGGGGAATCGACCACGGGGGCGGCGTGGTCTTCGTCAGCACCAAGGTGACGCGACAGGGTGCGGCCGGGCAGCCACCGGGGTAGCTGCGGGGGGCCGGACCCTAGTTCTTGAGTACGTCGTCGAGCGCGGCTCCCTTGGCCGCGGTGAACGCCCCCGTCGCGTGCCACAGCACGTGCCCGGCGCGGTCCACCAACAGCACGTGGATCATATTCTCGTCCGTGATCCCCAGCGCCTGCTTGAAGGGGTCCTTGTCGATGTACAGCGTGACGGTGCGGTCGCGTGCCGAACGGTCGTCGATGCCCCCCTTCATGCCGCGGTTGATCATCCATCGCATGGGGGCGACCATCCGCTTGATCGTCGGCAGTTCGTAATAGTCGACGCCCGGCGTGCGGCCGATCACCTGCTTCACGAACGGCACCCAGGTGTCGACATCCTTCTGCTGCCTTTGCAGGAACGCGACAAAGACGATGTTGCGCTCGCCGGCGAAGTCGCGCGGGAGCGTGAGTTCCCGACCTTCGAGGTTGACGCTGGTGACGACAGGGAAGTGCACGGTGTCGGCGGACAATGTGGCGACGAGCAGGATGGTGAGCAGCATGACGGGGAGACGGTAGACGGTAGACGGTAGACGGTAGAGACGACAACCCACTTAACGAGTGAGGGCCGGCGAATGGTTCCGCCAGCCCTCTACCGTCTACCGTCCACCGTCTACCGTCCACCGTCTACCGTCTACCGTCTACCGTCTACCGTCCACCGTCTACCGTCTAGAACTTGACGATGTCCTCGTATGCTGCCAGGAACGTGCTCGCCTGCGGCAGCGTCGCGTCTTCCAGCGACGGCGCATACCCCACCCAGACGTCCTGCGACGCCACGCGCTTCACTGGCGCATCCAGCCAGGCGAAGCAGTCGTCGGCGATGCGCGCCGCGATCTCGGCGCCATAGCCCCACGACAGGGAATCTTCGTACGCCACGATCACGCGTCCCGTCTTCTTCACCGACGCGTAGACCGTCTCGTGGTCCCACGGCGACAGCGAGCGGAGGTCGATCACTTCCACGGACGGGCCGCCCGCGTCGGCCGCCTGATTGGCCGCCGCCAGCGCGCGCTGCACGGTCGCCCCGTACGTCACTACCGTCACGTCCGTCCCTTCGCGCACGATCTTCGCCTTGCCGAACGGGATCATGAAATCTGGGCCGGGGTTCGCCCCCTTGTTGTACGTCTGGCGGTACAGGTGCTTGTGTTCCAGGAATATCACCGGATCTTCGCAGCGGATCGCCGTGCGCAACAGGCCGTTGGCGTCGAGCGCGGTGCTGGGGCAGATCACGCGAAGGCCGGGGCAGTGCGTGAACAGCGAGGCACCCGTCTGCGAATGGTAGATGGCCCCGCGGATGTAGCCGCCGTACGTGGTGCGAACCACCATGGGCGAGGTGAACATGTTGTTCGACCGCCAGCGCATGGTCGCCAGTTCGTCGCGCAACTGCATGTACGCGGTCCAGATGTAGTCGAAGAACTGGATCTCCACGACGGGCTTGAAGCCGCGGTGCGCCAGTCCGATCGCCCGCCCGATGATGTTGGCTTCGGCCAGCGGCGAGTTGAACACGCGCGCGCCTCCGAACTCCGTCTGCAGGCCGTGCGTCGCCTTGAACACGCCGCCCTTGCCCTTCACCTTGCCCAGGTGCTGCTCGCGCGACACGTCGGCGACGTCCTCGCCGAAGACGACGATGTGCGGGTCGCGCCGCATCTCGTCGCGGATCGCGGTGTTGATGAGGTCCACCATCGTCGTCGGGGCGCCCGAGAAATGCGGTGCGCTCTCCGTGTCGAACGAGGCGCCGGTGGGGTCCACCGTGGGCGAGAAGAGCGCAAACAGGGCCGATTCCGGCGCGGGCTGCGGCTGCGCCAGTGCGTCGTCCGTGGCGGCCAGCAACTCGGTGTCCACTGCCTCCTGAATGGCCGTGATGTCCGCATCCGTGGCGTGCCCCTGGGCGACCAGCCATCTGGGGAACGTCGTGACCGGGTCGCGCAGCGCGTCGGCTTCCCGCTCGGCGCTGGGCCGGTAGAGCACCTCGTCGTCCGACAGCGAGTGCGAGTACGGGCGAATGACGTGCGCGTGCACCAGCGCCGGCCCCTTCCGCTCGCGGGCATAGGCCACCGCCTTCTTCATCACCTCGAGCGAGGCCAGGAAGTCACAACCGTCCACTTCCTGGA
>CANNKR010000234.1 GCA_947504615.1 Gemmatimonadota bacterium
CACTTGAAGCCACCCCCTCGAATTGCAGTACTCCGTGGCCCTCTGTGGTCCTCGTGTTCCTCCGTGTTAAACGACTCGATCTCAGCTGATAGAGACCGGTTTCTTTCAACGCGGAGACCGGAGGTGCACGGAGGGCCACAGAGTACGGCAACAACATTAATGGGGGTGTGGCGAGCCGTACTGGCCACCACGCCCCCTTTGAATTGTTGTAGTACTCCGTGGCCCTCTGTGGCCCTCCGGTCTCCGTGTTAATCGTCACGAACCCGTGTTAATAGTCACGAATCCCAGCTAAACATCACAGCTGCTGCCCAAACGTGAGCATCAGGCGCCACTTCCCGCTCTGCTCCATCGGCCGCGCCAGCAGCAGCCCCACCGCCCCGCCGAAGAATCGCACGCCACCGGTGATCGTGGCGCGCACCCCGTCACTCGGGCGCGAAACCGGCCGCCACAGGGCCAGCAACGTGGGGTCGGGGACGGGAGTCAGCTCTGCCAGTGCCACGCGCGCAGCGGCGGTAGACACGTCCGCCCATCCCGCCTGCATGCCAACAGCGAACGCCGGCGACGGACTTGGCAACCAGAAGCGCTGGGTCAGCCGCAGCGGCGCTGTCCAGACATTGAACCGGTACATCGCCATGCCGCGGAACAGCGCCGCCCGATTGCCGGCAAACTCCTTGAAGCCGTACCCCGGCAGTGCTTCGGAACTGCCCAGCTCAAACAACTGTTGCGGCGGAATGACGGAGCCAAAGACCTGACCCGCATCCGCGCGCCCCGCGATGGTCACCCGGCCCCGGTTCCAGCGCATCGCGCCGCGCAGTTCGACACGATGGTAGGTGAGGTCCCCGTCGCCGCGCTCATAATAGACGCGCCCGCCGTATCCAATGCGCATCAGTTCCCCACTGATGTCCGGCCGCCATTCGAATGTGAGGGCGGTCCGGGCGTATCGCCCTTCCAGCGCCATCCGGTTGGCAGGAAACGACCGGCGCCCGATCGGCGCCTGTGCCATGGAGACCACGGCATTTCGGTCATCGGCCATACCGACATCCAGTCGCACCGCGCTGCCGAAGCGATCGGCAAGAAGCCGTGCCACCGAGAACATCGCCGAGCGCCGGTCCACGTAGTCGTAGTCATCGACACCGAACAGGGCGCCCGTCGCATTGCCCGAGTCGAAGGCCACGCGAAAATCATTGGTGATGTCGAGCGAGCGCCCGATGCGCGCGCCGTATCGCAACCGCCCGCGCTGGTACTCGACGATCGTCCGGCCACGCATGGCGCGTTCGCTCCACGCGTAGCCCGCCACCGCCCGGACCGTGAGGCCCGGCAACTGGTCGCGGAACTGTCGCGTGATCCCCAGCCCGGTCCAGGCGCCTTCGATGCGATTGAAGTGCACCACGTCGTGCACGCGCTCCGGGCGCACCGTCGTGCGCGGTGGGCCGTTGACCTTCCACAGGTCGGGCGCCACATCGTCGAAATCGGTGGCCGCAACGCCGGAACTCAGTGTGCCCAGGTCCGTGCGCCACGCCGCAAAGCGATTCATGGAATCGGCGGACGCAAACGAGAGGCGGTGTTCCATCGGTTGCAGCGTGTCGGCCAGCGTCGGCGCGCTGCTGGTCACCCGGCCACTGGGTGCGGTGATGTCGTAGCTGCGGAAATGCGAGACGATACGAAACACGGCGCGGGCATCGCCAATGAAGGGGGCGGTGGCCTGGGCCTCGAACCGCTGGTACGAGGGAAGCCAGAACGCCTGTTCCACTTCGCTGTTCACCAGCTCCACGAAGGCAATCCCCTGCAGTCGCGCCTGCCCCAGCAGGTCGAACTTCGACTTGGGGCCGCCGACGCGGGCAAAATACCCGCGCATGCGCACGATATTCTTGCGCGTCGCATCGAGATCGACTTCGCCGGTAAAGATCACCGTGGCATCCGGCACATCGCTGCGCGGTTCGACCCGCACGCGCACGATGGGAATGGCGCGTTCGCCGACGCGAATCACTTGCACCGTGTCGCCATCCCGGAACTGGTAGACACGCTCGCGGTCGTCGGCAAACGGGTGCACGGCATATACCGTGGCCCGATCGTTCCGGCCGCGTCGCCCCGGCGGCCGGCGACTCATGGTGTCGCGGCCGAACAGGAGCGCCAGCCGGTTGCCATACAGCGACGGCACCGCCCACGCATTGCGAAAGAAACCAATGGACGCGAACTGCAATCCCATCGACTGCGATCGATAGCCCAGGATCCGCTGCTCGAACGCCCCCGTACGATTCCAGGTCAGCTCACTCGCGACTTGCTCCACCGACACCGACAGCTCGCCCTTGTCGGGCCGCTGGGAGCCAATGGAGATCTCGCTCTCCATGTGCGCGCGATAACTCCCAAGTGAGGCCGGCACTCGCCGGTTGAACCGGGCGGCCTCGGTGATGATGACGCGAAGCGCCGGCGACTCATAGGTCAGCGTGTCACGGACCGGACGCGGCCGCGCACTCGAATCCGACACCGCTTGCATGGCCACGGCGAACAGGAGCGCAATCATGACGTCAGGCCGTTCGCAGGTGCATCCACTCAGCGTCGCGCGGAATAGCGGGTACGTGCCGTGAGCTTCTTGGTTTCCGGGACACCCTTCCCCTTGTAGATCGTCTCGCGCAACCAGGTGAGCTCGACTTCCAGGGCGTCCTCGGCGATTTCCTTTTCCCACGCCTTGGCGCGCTCCGGCGTGCCGTTGTCCCAGTGATAATTCCGGGCTTTCAGCAGATCCTTGGCGTCAAAGGGCGCCGTGATAGCGCGCACCAGGACCGTGTGTCGACGACTCGAATCGAGCAGATGGCGCATGGGCAGGGACCCGTCATCGGCAAAGGGCGACGCCAGTATATGGATGGCCGCATGACAGTCGTCCTCCGCGCGATGGGCACGGAAGTAGAGCCCGGCGTGCTCCATGAGCAGCCAGCCGAGCTTCACCGATCCCAGTCCGTGCGTTTCCCACGGCACGTCGTTGATGGAGCAGGCCCAGTGCTTTTCCTCGAAAAACGGAAAGCGTGCCTCCACGAACGGGCGGTCGAACCGGGCGTTATGCGCAATCACGAGTTGCGTCTGGTCCGCCAGTACCTTCACCTGTACGTCATCAATGCGGTGCCCGGCAACCATCGCATCCGTGATGTTCGTCAGGCGAACGATTTCATCCGGCACCGGACGTCCTGGATCCTCGAGTGACACAAACGGTGTGCCAACGCTGATGATGCGCCCGCTTTCCTTGCCGAACGTGAACGGGACCCCCGCAAATTCGATGATCCGGTCGGTCATCCACTGCATGCCCGTTGTTTCCACGTCCACAAAGAGCGCGGTGCGCGTTTCCTCTCCGCCTTCCGGCTCGCCGTACGAGGACCGGGGCACGAATCGGCGCAACACCTTGAACTCGCCGGTCTCGTCGAGCTGTCGCGCGAGCGCTTCGAAGTCTGGACGGTTCACGGGAGACGGTAGACGGTGGACGGTAGACGGTAGAAATCGCGAGCGGCGTACAGCTGCCGTGCAAAACTAGAACGGCTTTTCCAGGCTGAAGCTCTGCGGCGTGAACAGCTCTGCGCCATCGTCCGTGATGTGCATGTCATCTTCCAGCCGCAGGCCGAACTCACCGGGAATATAGATCCCCGGCTCGTCGCTGAAGACCATGTGCGGTTGCATCGGCAGCGGATTGTCTTTCACCAGGTACGGCCACTCGTGGCCGTCCATCCCCATGCCGTGCCCCACGCGATGCAGGAAGTACTTGTATCCCGGACCGTAGCCGGCATCGACGATGACCTTGCGGGCTGCCGCATCGACCTCGCCGCACGCGAGGCCGGGACGCGCGGTCTTCACCGCCGCCGCCTGCGCCCGGTGCACGATCTCGAAGACATCCTTCATTTTCTGCGTGGGCTTGCCCATCACGAACGTGCGGCTGAGGTCGGAGCTGTAGCCTTCGGCCCGGCACCCGCCATCGATCAGCAGGATCGACCCTTCGCGCACGACCTGTGGCGTGGTCGACCCGTGCGGGAGCGCCGAATACTGCCCCACCTGAACGCCGGCCCCGCCGTCGAAGCCCAGCTTGGCGTGGGCGCGCGCGACGAGGGCGCCAAATTCGCCCTGCGTCATCCCCACCTTCAGCGATTGCCAGGCGGCCGTGTACGCCTTGAGCGTGACCTGCGCCGCCAGGCGCATCAGGGCAATCTCGTGTGCATCCTTGATTACGCGACACCCTGCCGACACTGGCGTCGCACTGGCGAGTGTCATCTGAGGCAGCGCATGGCCGGCGCCATCGCTGAACTGCCACCGCACCGTTTCTTCGATCCCCAGAACACCAGACGCGATGCCGCGCGCACGCAGTCCCTTCGCGATCAGTTCATAGGGCGACTCATCCTCGTCCCAGGCCAACACCTCGGCGCCGGCACCCAGCGGGCCAGCACGCGCCTGCTCGAGCGCGCGCTCTTCCTCAAACCTCGGCGTCACCAGGAACGCCTCACCCTTCGCCGGGATGATCACGGCCAGCAGGCGCTCGCTCAGCCCCCACTTCATCCCCGTGAAATAGTCCAGGGAGGTGCCGCCATTGAGCATCACGGCATCGAGCTTATTGGCGTGCATCAGCGCGCGCGCGCGTTCCAGTCGGGCGCGCCGCTCGTCCACCGTGATCGGCGACGCCTGGGCGCGCATCGAGGTGAGCGCCGCTATCGCCGGCGGATCGTCGGCAATGACCGCTGGCGCCGCGTGCGCGCGCTGCGGCGACATGGCGGTGGCGGCCGCCGCGGTGGCGGAGAGATGCAGGAAGTCGCGGC
>CANNKR010000235.1 GCA_947504615.1 Gemmatimonadota bacterium
CCCTTCAGGGCGCGGTGCGTACGAATCACCTTGCCAATGCTCACCATCAGAGCGCTTGAACTCGTCGCCCTCGCGAGCCGCTTGGCCGCCGCGTACTCGGCGCGCTTCTCTGCCGACGCCTTCAGCGTCCTCTTGGTCTGCCGCTTTGGCTGACCTGCCCCTACCACAGGTTCGTCAGCAGCCACCGTTTCCGCCTTGAAGTGGGCAAGCGGACATCACCAATGGCGATATCCGCTTGCCGATCAATCAGTTACAGAATACGTCATCTAGCGTGGACCACGTGCCCAACAACACGACATACTGCATGGACCGAAACGACATCTAGAATGGACGGCGGGGGGCTGCGCGGCCACGCTGACCTCAGCCGCACTCCGAAAAACCACACACGTGACACTTCACGCACCCTTCGGCGAACTCGAGCTGCGACCCGCAATCGGGGCACGACCCAATGAACTCGCCCGTGTCGCGTGAGTTGCGCTCCATCTGCTGGCCACCGGCGATCACCGGCACCGGCACGGAGTACGAGGGGGTCGGCATGGATGACTGGACGGTCGGCGTGCTCAGCAGGTCCTGCTGCACCCCCTGCTTGTCCTGCCACCACTCGTACAGCGCCTGACCCACCGCGTCGGGCATCGACAGCACCTTGTTGGGACCAAGGCCCACCGCGCGATCCGACGAGATGCCGCGCAGCTGCTTGTGGATCTCCATCAGCGGAATGCCCGACCGCAGTGACAGCGAGATCATGCGACCCAGCGCCTCGGCGTCGGCCATCGCGCTGCCGCCCGCCTTGCCGAGGTTGATGAACACCTCGAACGGCTGCCCCTTCTCGTCTTCCGTGACGTTCACGAACATCACGCCCAGCGGCGTCTCGCGACGGATCGTCGTGCCACGCAGCTTGTCGGGACGCGAACGCTTCTGGCGACGATTCAGGTTTTCGGCTTCGACGTCGAACAGGATCTTCTTCAGTCGGTCGTTCTCGTGCTCCAGCTCGGCGACGCGCTCCAGGAAGTCGGCCTTCTCGCCGACCGTCGCGCCCTCGCCCTTCCGCTCGGCGGCGGCCCCGGCCGTGGCGCCGGTGCTCAGCACCTGGCCGTCACGCGAACCGTCGCGGTACACCGTCACGCCCTTGCAGTCCATGGCGTACGCCATCTCGTAGATGGTGCGGACGTCTTCGATGGTCGCAGCGTGCGAGAAGTTGGTCGTCTTGCTGATCGCCGAGTCGCAATGCTTCTGGAACGCGGCCTGCATGCGGATGTGCCACTCCGCCGGGATCTCGTTGGCGGTGCGGAAGGCTTCCTTCACCTTGGCCGGCACTTCGGGATGGTTGATGGTGCCGGTCTTGGCGATGCGCTCCATGAGCTCGTCGCTGTACCAGCCCCCTGCCTTCGCCATCTGCACGAAGTCTTCGTTGACGTCCGGCATCATCACGCCGGCCTGATTGCGCATGAACGCCACCGCGAACAACGGCTCGAGTCCCGACGAGCAGCCGGCGATGATGGAGATGGTGCCGGTGGGGGCCACCGTCGTCACGTTGCAGTTGCGGAGCATCTGCATCGGGCGAATGCGGTTGCCGTCGGCATCGCGCGCGCACGTCTCGTCCGGACCCCAGATGGACTGGGACCATTCGGGGAACGCGCCACGGCTCTTGGCCATGATCTCGCTCTGCGCCTTCCCCTCGACGTCGAGGAATTCCATGATGCGACGGCCAAACTCCACGCCTTCCACCGAGTCGTAGCGGATGCCGAGCTTGATGAGCGCGTCGGCAAAACCCATCACGCCCAGGCCGATGCGGCGAATGCGCTTGCTGAGCTGGTCGATCTCGGGGAGCGGATACTTGTTGACGTCGATGATGTTGTCGAGGAAGTGCGCGCTCAGGCGGATGTCCGCGCGCAGTGCGTCCCAGTCCATCGAACCGTTCACGGCATAGATGCCGATGTTCACCGAACCGAGATTGCACACGTCGTACGGCAGCAGGGGCTGCTCGCCGCACGGGTTGGTGGCCTCGTAGGTGCCCAGGTGCGGCACCGGATTGTACTTGTTGGCTTCGTCAATGAAGAACACGCCCGGCTCGCCGGTGCGCCACGCGCCCAGGATCATCTTGTCCCAGACGTCCTTGGCCTTCACCGTGCCGACCACCTGCTGGTTGGCCGGGTTGATGAGGTCGTACTCGCCATCGGCCTTGAGCGCGTCCATGAACTTGCGCGTGATGCCAACGGAAATATTGAAGTTCACGACCTGCGTCAGGTCTTCCTTGCACGCAATGAAGTCGAGCACGTCGGGGTGATCGACGCGCAGGATGCCCATGTTGGCGCCGCGACGCGTCCCACCCTGCTTGACCGCCTCCGTGGAGGCGTCGTACAGCTTCATGAACGAGACCGGTCCGCTGGCTACACCCGTGGTGCTGCGCACCATCGCGCCGCCGGGACGCAACCGCGAGAACGAGAAGCCCGTGCCGCCACCGCTCTGGTGGATGAGGGCCATCGAACGCAGCGTGTCGTAGATGCCGTCGTGCCCGTTGCTCAGGGCATCAGCCACCGGGAGGACGAAGCACGCCGAGAGCTGCCCCAGCGGGCGGCCGGCGTTCATGAGCGTCGGCGAGTTCGGCTCGAACCGACGCTGCGTCATCAATTCATAGAACTGGACCGCGGTCCCGTGGATCTCCTGTTCCGTGGCGCCGTAGCGACGATCCGCTTCGGCCACGACGGTCGCGACACGCCAGAACATATCCTCTGGTGTCTCGATCGCCTTCCCAGACTTGTCCTTCACGAGATAGCGCTTTTCCAGGACCGTGCGCGCGTTCGCGGACAGTGTATCGGGGGAAGCGGGGGGATTCACGGGCAGGGGCATGCTACTTCTCCGCAGTATGGTTCCAAACCTGAAATGCGGTGGATTTGAGCAGCCGGTTAGGGCCATTCTCACCACTCAGGGGATAGGGGCCGCAACCTACGCTGTTCGTGAATCCGCGCAAGCTCAAGACAACCCTATGTGAGATCAACACTTCGCCAAACGTGGTCACTTTCCTAATCTGCGGATGTGGATAAACAGGCTTTCCCACAGCGACAGTACGAGGACAGTAAAGACACGATAAACGACAGCAGGTGCGACATATACAACAGGTGTCGTAAGTTGTTACACTACAACCAGATAACGACAGAACGCCAGAGCACGAAATCGCCAGATATTTGGGCGCTCAACGGCGGGAGGGAATGGTACGTTCGCCGGGCGTTTCACGCCAGACCTTGCCTGCAAGCACATGCTGTTGTACCGACGAGCGAGATTGGTAGCGGGTTACTACTAACTACCCTTACCCTTCACGCCTGGATGCCGGCGTATCTGCCCGCGCCGCGGCGCGGATGGCGACTCCGCTTGGACGGGCCTGACCGACCCGCCTCGCAGCCGGACGACTTCATCGAACAACGCCACGTCAGGCTCCACGTCGAACTCTTCCACGAGTCGACGATGATGCGCCTCGCCGTCCTTCAGTGCGTTGGCGACGTCCCCGGCCCGGGCGAGCGCCCGCATGCGGCGCACGACCACCGGAGTGCAGAACGGATCGAGTTCTTCGGCACGGGCCCACCACTTCGAGGCATCGCGCCAGCGTTCCCCGTGCTCGGCATCTTCCGCCAACCGCTCCACCGCGTCCATGCATTCCCGGAGCAGGCGCGATCTCCAGCGGTCCATCCAGTGCTCGAACTCCGCCGCACGCTCGACATGGAACCCGTCGAGCAGCGGCCCTCCATACAGGGCAACGGCCTCGGTGAGTTCCGCTGCGGCAAGCGCGCGCAGGAACTCGCGAACGTCGGAGTCGGCTGACGCGGACAGCCGGATGGTCGCGCCGGCGCCGACGATGACCTCTGCGCCAAGGGTGTGGCGAATGGCGTGCAACGCGTCGCGTAGGTTGTGGTGGGCATGGACTCCGTCGCTCTCGGGCCAGAGCAGCGCGACCAGCCGGTCACGGGTACAGCCCAGATCGCCGGCTAGAGCCAGAATCGTCAGCACCGCCTCGGCGCGCCGCTGCGAAAGAGGGCCAACCGGGATTCCCGCACTGCTCTCGAGCGCGAATCCGCCCAGCACACGAAGCCTGACCATCGAAACTCCTGAGGCCGCCTGTGTATCCCTTCAATCCTGTGCCGGTCCGGCCGGAAGGTCAAGCGTCACCGACGGGCCCCTTCATCCGGGCGCGGGTTCAGAGGGTGAGGAGGCCGTTGGACACGCGGTGGACGAGGCGTCGATGCCGGGTGGACGATCTTTCGACGCCGCGTGGACACCTCCCGTGCACCTTGTCGCACGCAGCAGAGAAGAGCCGCACCGCAGGATCCGGTCACGGGGACCGGCTGCGGGGATACGGCGTTCGAATCCGGGAGTCCAGATGAGCACGCTTCGTTTCCTCTCCGCACTGTTGCCAATCATGGCGCTGGCGGCATGCGAAGACAGCACGAGCCCGAGCGCGGCGACTGAGGTATCGATGGTGAAGTCCCGAGGAGAGCTGATTGCACGGGAAGCGTGCGCCCAGTGCCATGGGCCGGACTTTTACGGACAGACCGTGGGTTCGATGGCCTGCCCCTCCCTGTCCGTCGTCATGTCGTTGTCGTTTGACGCGTTCGATGCCAAGCTGACGGAAATGACGGCGGGCGAGGACGCGGCGATGGCTGCGGCCGCCGCTGTGATTCAGGCGTTGTCGCCCGAGGATCGCCGTGCGTTGCATCTATACCTCGCCGCGGAACGGGCGGAAAAGCAGTGACGATCAGCGGCCGCGCGCGGCTCCGTTGCTCGTCATCAGCTCC
>CANNKR010000236.1 GCA_947504615.1 Gemmatimonadota bacterium
CCACGGCGTCAATGATGGCGAAGTTGCGGATGCGGAGTTCGGTGAGCACAGAAACAGACGGTAGACGGTGGACGGTAGACGGTAGACGGTAGACGGTGGACGGTGGTCGGTGGACGCGAGCATGCAGCTGGTAACGGACGGCGTAAAACGTACAGCGTACAGCTTAAAGCTGCCGTACGCCGTGACCTGCCGTCCGCCGTGACTACCCGTCCCGCTGCACTAACCCCCCCCACCCCATCTTCACCCGCAACCGGCCAAAGAACGACGCGCCGTTGATGCGCACGATGTACACCGGATGCTCAGAGCGGCGAATCGTCAGCGCGTGTCCCGGGCCCAACGTCGTCCCGCCCTGCCCGTCCACCGTCACCAGAACCTCGCCGGGCACATCATCCGGTTGCACCTCGATCACTGCATCGGGCGGCAGGACGAACGGACGAATGGCCAGCGCGTGCGCGGCCACCGGGGTGACGAGAATCGAATCGTGCGTCGGAACCACAATGGGCCCGCCCGCCGAGAGCGAGTAGGCGGTGGATCCGGTGGGTGTCGAGATGACCAGGCCATCGGCGGCCAGCGCGCCCAGCCGGTCGCCGTCCACCGTCATCTGCAAACGCAGCACGCGCGCAAAGCCGCCCTTGTGCAGCACCACATCGTTGAGCGCACGCAACCGCGGGCCGTCAGCCACGCCGTCCAGTTGCGACTGCGCTTCCAGCGCCAGGCGCTTCTCCGCCGTGAAGTCGCCGCGCACGAAGCGCGGGAGGAGCTCGGAGAACTCGTCGGCACCACAGGTGGTCAGGAAACCCAGTTTGCCCAGGTTCACCCCGAAGACCGGGGCGCTGGCGCCGTCGAGCAATCGCGCGCCACGCAACAAGGTGCCGTCGCCGCCAAACGTGAACAGCGCATCCAGTGACGCGGGCGCGTCGAGCGGCGCCGCCCCCTTGCCGGCGGCGCTGAGCAACGTGTCTTCGAACGACAGCGTCAAGCTCAGGCGCGGCGCCTCGGCGATGAGGTGCTGCACCAGTTCCTCGAGACCATCGTACCCACTGTGCCCCACGACGCCGATGCGCATCAGCCGGCCATCGCTTCGACGTCGTGCATGGCGCGCACCTTCGCTGCAATGCCCGCCGCGTCCAGCCCGCACTGGGCCAGTTGTCGCGCGCGCGACGCCGCGTACACCACGCGGTCGGGGACCCCGTGCGCCACCACACGCACCGTCGGCTCCATCTGTTCGACGACGCTCGCCAGGTACGCCCCAAAGCCGTTGACCACCGTCCCCTCCTCCACCACCAGCAGTTGCTTGTGGTCGTGCAACAACGCCGCCAGCGACAACTGGTCGAGCGGCTTCAGGAACCGGCAGTTCACGACGGTCACGTCCAGCCCCTCGGCGGACAGCGTCTCGGCGGCCGACATGGCCTCCTGCACCATGGTGCCGACCGCCAGCACCGCCACTTCGTCCGTGCCGCGGCGCAGCACGTCCCACGTGCCGTACGGCACCGCGGCGATCTCTCCGGCCGCCGGCACCAGGTCGGGCGCGGCATCGCGCGGGTACCGGATGCTGAACGGATTGTCCGTGTGCGCCATGGCCGTGCGCAGCAGGCCAATCAACTCGCTCCCGCTGGCCGGCGCAGTCACCGTCATGTGCGGGATGGCCAGCATGTAGGCAATGTCGTACAGCCCCGCGTGCGTCTCGCCGTCCTCGCCCACCAGCCCAGCGCGGTCGAGGCAGAACACCACCGGCAAATGCTGGATGGCCGTGTCGTGCACGATGCTGTCAAAGCCGCGCTGCAGGAATGTCGAATAGATGGCCACCACCGGACGCACGCCCTGCGTCGCCATGCCCGACGCAAAGGTGACGGCGTGTCCCTCGGCGATCCCCACATCAAAGAAGCGCGCCGGGTACGCCTTCTGTACCAGATGCGTCCCCGTGCCCGTCGGCATCGCGGCCGTGATGGCCACCAGCGATCCGTCTTCCGCCATCAGCTCGGCGAGTCCCTTGCCGAACACCGTGGTGTAGTTGGGTTTGGCCGATGAGGCCTTCAGCAGCTTGCCGGTCGCCGGGTCATGGCCGGGCGGCAGGGCGTGCCACTTCTCGCCATGTTCGCCGGCCGGAAAGCCACGCCCCTTCTGCGTGATGACGTGTACGAGGCGAGGTCCCTTGAACGCACGCACCGCCTTGAACGTCTCGATCATGCCGTCGGTATCGTGGCCGTCGATCGGACCGAAATACCGAAAGCCCATTTCCTCAAACAGCACGCCCGGCGTCAGCAGCGCCTTGACGCTCTCTTCCACCTTCTTCACGATCGCGCCAAGGTCGTGCAGTGGCCCCTTGCCCTTGGCGTACTGCTCGAAGATGTGGCCGATGCTGCCGCGCAAACGGTTGTACAGCGGATTCCGCTGCACCGACGTGAGGTACTTGTGCATCGCCCCCACGTTGGGCGCAATGGACATCTCGTTGTCGTTGAGCACCACCACGATGTCACTGCCCGAGGCTCCGGCGTTGTTGAGCCCTTCGTACGCGAGTCCGCTGCCCATCGACCCATCACCGATGATGGCCACCACCTTGAAGTCGTCGTGGTTCAGGTCGCGGCCGGCGGCGATGCCGAGCGCCGCCGAGATGGACGTTGCGGCATGTCCCGCGCCGAATGCGTCGTACTCGCTCTCGCTCCGTTTCAGGAAGCCCGAGAGCCCCCCTTCCTGCCGCAGCGTCCCCATCCGGTCGCGGCGTCCCGTCAGCACCTTGTGCGGATAGCCCTGGTGCCCCACGTCCCACACCAGCTGGTCGCGCGGCGTGTCGAAAGCGTAGTGCAACGCGATCGTCAGCTCCACCACGCCAAGGCCGGCGCCGATGTGGCCACCGGTATCCGAACAGCTGACGATGAGAAACTCGCGCAGCTCCTCGGCGAGCTGTGTGAGCTCGGGCGACGAGAGGCCCTTGAGGTCGGCCGGCGAGTTGATGCGCGAGAGGACGGTCATATGCAGAGCGGGAGACGGTAGGAATGCATCATTTGGCACGCTAGCGCCAGCCGGTCACGACCGGCGGGCGATGATGAATCGCGCGGTGGCGTCCAGCGCCGGGGTCAGCACCCCGGCGTCGGTGAGGGCCGCGCACCCTTCCTGAACCAACGCCTCGGCCCGTGCGATGGCTCCCTCGATACCCAGGAGGGCGGGATAAGTGCTCTTCTGGTAGGCAAGATCCTTGCCCGCGGTCTTGCCCAGTTCGTCGCTGGTCGCCGTGACGTCCAGCACATCGTCGGCAATCTGGAACGCCAGCCCGATGCACTGGCCATACCGGCCGAGCGCCTCGAGCCGCGCGCCGGTGGCACCCGCCGCGCGCGCCCCCAGCTCCACGGACGCCTCGATGAGCGCGCCCGTCTTGCACCGGTGAATGCGTTCCAGTTCCGGGTACGACAGCGTCTGGCCCTCCCCCTCGAGGTCGAGCAACTGGCCGCCGATCATTCCGCCGGCACCGGACGCCTGCATCAACGTCCGAACGATCACCCCGCTTGCGGCAGCGTCCAGCCCAAGCGCACGCGCGGCATCCCACGCGGCGCGCGCGGCCAGCGGTACCATGGCCATGCCCGCCGCCGTGGCGATCGCCGTGCCGAACACCATATGCACCGTGGGGCGCCCGCGCCGCAGTTCGTCGTCGTCCATGCACGGCAGGTCGTCGTGTACCAGCGAATACGCGTGCACCACTTCCACCGCCGCGGCCAGTGACGAGACGTCGCCCACGCCACCACACGCCTCGAACGCCGACGTCACCAGCACGGCACGCAGCCGCTTGCCTTCGCCACGAATCGCGTACCGGATGGCCTCGGCCACCGGTCCCTCGACGCCGTGCAGGGAGTCGGCGCAGAACGCCTCGAGCGCGCGCGCCACCTGCGCGCGCGTCGGCGCGAAATCGGTGGCCGTGCTAGCCGACATCCCGTTCCTCGAGCGCTCCGCCCGCCTGCTCCACCAGCGTCGTCACGCGCCCTTCGGCCTTGCCCAGCGCCTCGGAGGCCGCGCGCAACCGCGCGATCCCCTCCTCGAACAGCGCCAGCGATTCATCCAGCGACAAATCCGCGCGGTCGAGTGCGGCGGCGATCTGTTCCAGCCGTTCGAGGTCGGTTTCAAAGCTCATTGCGTCGCTCCTTGCGCCGAGGGAGCCGCGCCCGGACGCACGGTGTTCGCCGTGGCGTCCACCCGTCCATCGCGCAGCACCAATTCAAACGGCTGCCCGGCGGCAAAGGCCGTCACCGACCCCAGCGCGCGCCCATCCGCCGCGCGGGCCACGGCGTAGCCGCGGGCCAGCGTGTTGAGGGGGCTCAATGCGTCCAGACGCGCCGCCACCTGCTGCACGCGCGCACGCCGCCGTTCCACGCTCCGCCGCGCGCGGATCGACAAGTCACCCTGGAGGCGACGCAGGTCGCGACGCGCCATGGTCGAGCGCCGCTGCACGCCGGCGATCATCGTGCGCTGCAGCACCGACAACCCCGCCACGAGTTCCTCGAGCACCGGCACCGCCGCCTCGGCCGCCGCCGACGGCGTGGCCGCGCGCAGGTCGGCCACCAGATCGGCGATGGTGACGTCGACTTCATGCCCCACCGCGCTGATGATCGGCAGCGGGCAGGCCGCAATGGCGCGGGCCACCGCCTCGTCGTTGAACGCCCACAGGTCTTCGCGCGACCCGCCGCCGCGTCCAATGATCACCACGTCGGCACCGCGCCACCGCGCCACGCGTTCCAGCGCCGCCACCAGTGACGCCGGCGCGGCGTC
>CANNKR010000237.1 GCA_947504615.1 Gemmatimonadota bacterium
CACCTGCTCGTGACGGTCGAGGCCCTCGTGGGCGTGCTGGCGCAGGCGCTCATCACGGGGCTCTTCTTCGCCCGTTTCGCCCGCCCCACGGCCGCCGTCACCTTCAGCCAGCGCGCGATCATCGCGCCGTTCAAGGACGGCACCGCGCTGATGATCCGCATGGCCAACCGGCGCAAGAACGAACTCATCGAGCTCAAGGCGTCCCTCTCGTTCTCGTACCTCGACAGTTCGAGCGGCCAGCCGCTGCGGCGCTACCGCGCGCTCGACCTCGACCGCGCGCAAGTCACATTTTTCCCGCTCGCGTGGACCATCGTGCATCCCATCACCCCGGACAGCCCGCTCTGGGGCCTCGACGCGGCGGCCCTGCACGACAAGGACGCCGAGATCCTGCTGCTGCTCAGCGGCATCGACGACACCTTTGCCGCCACCGTGCACGCACGCACGTCCTACAAGCCCGACCAGCTCGACTGGGCGGTGCGCTTCACCAACATCTTCAATCCGCCGGACGCCGAAGGGGTGATGTCCCTCGACATCAGCCGTCTCGATGAAACGCAACCCGTCGCCTAGGATCACCCCATGCGCCCCGCCCGCCCCGCCCTCCTGATCGCCGCGCTCCTGATCGCCGGGCTCATCCCCTGCGCTGCCGGCGCGCAGAAGCGATCGCCCGACGCCGACCTCGACGCATACATCGCCAAGGGGATGCAGGACTGGAAGATCCCCGGCCTGTCCATTGCCGTGGTCAAGAACGACTCGGTGGTCTACGCCAAGGGCTTCGGCGTTCGGAAGCTCGGCGCCACCGACCGTGTCGACGCGCGCACGCTCTTCGGCATGATGTCCACCACCAAGGCGATGACGGCGCTCGCCGTGGCCATGCTCGTCGATTCGGGCAAGGTGGCGTGGGACGATCCGGTCACCAAGCACCTGCCCTGGTTCCAGCTGTCCGATCCGTACGTCACCCGGGAACTCACGGTCCGCGACCTGCTGCGCCACGACAGCGGACTCGGCAACGCCGACTTGCTGTGGGTGCGCGGCGACCTCACCACGCGGCAGATCCTCGAGCGTGTGCGCGGACTCAAGCTGGAGTACTCGCTGCGCGCGGGCTTCATCTACCAGAACGTCATGTACCAGGTGGCCGGCGAAGTGGTGGCCGCCGCGTCAGGGATGCCGTGGGACCGGTTCGTGAAGACGCGCATCATGGACCCCCTTGGCATGACCCGGTCGCAACCGACGCTCGCGGCCATGCGCGCCACGAACGACGCGAACGTCTCCGCCGCCCACTTCGAAATCGACAGCGTTACGCGCGCCATCGAAGAGGCGCCGGTGGATCCCGTCCCCGCCGCCGGCGCCGCCTGGTCCTCGGCCGAAGACGTCGGCAAGTGGATGCGATTCCTCCTCGACTCGGGCCGCGTCCACGGCACACGCCTCGTCTCCGAGGCCAACTTCCGCGAACTCTTCAAGCCGCAGGCGTTCGTCTCGGCCGGCGAGTTCTACCCGACGGCCGAAATCACCAAGCCGCACTGGACCACCTATGGACTCGGCTGGTTCCAGCAGGACTATCGCGGCAAGTTCGTCGCCATGCACACCGGCTCCATCGACGGCCGCACCGCCATCGTCGGGCTCATCCCCGAGGACCGCGTGGGCGTCTACATCTTCGGCAACACCGATCACGCCGAGTTCCGCCACGCGCTCATGTGGCGCGTGCTGGATGCCTACACGGGCGCGCCGGCGCGCGATTGGAGCGCCGAGTTCCTGAAGCTCTATGGCGACCGCAAGGCCAAGGGAGCCAAGGCCGCGGCCGAGCAGGAGGCCAAGCGTGTGGCCAACACGCGGCCGAGTCTCGCACTCGAGCAGTATGCAGGCACCTACGATCACCCCGTCTACGGTGACATGAAGATCACGCTCGCCGACGGCGCGCTCGTGGCCCACTTCGGGCCGCTGGCCGAAAACAGCGGCCGCATGGAGCACTGGAACTTCGACACGTTCCGTGCGCGACTCGGCGACGGCCGCGGCGGCTACTCGTCCTTCAGTTTCCGCCTGGCGGCCGACGGCACGGTGGCCGCGGTGCGCTTCATGGACGCCGAGGGGCTGGAGTTCACGCGTCGGCCATAGCACAACGTCGACCGTGCCAGGATATCGATGCACATCGGGGGAGGCGCACCAGCGTCTCCCCCGTTTGCTTCACCCGGCCTTCACCTTTTCCGTGTGCCTCGCCAAGGCGTGGTGTTTCTTCTTCCGGGGCGGCTTCTTTGGCGCCAGGATGGTGCCACGGCATTTGGACGTCCCGCACCGGCAGCCGTAGAGTTTCTCGTCTGCGGCGGTCTCGGAGCCGTCGCGTTCGTAGCCATAGTCGTACGCCAGTTCGTCGCCCTTCGCGATTGGCTTTTTGGCGAAGATGAACACCCGGCGCCGCTCGATGACCGCCTCGCAGTTGGGCGCGCACGAGTGGTTGATGAAGCGCGAATCGTTCCCGCCCACCGAGGCGTCGATGACCGTGCGGCTCGACACCGAGAACAGGAAGGTGTGGTGCGACTTCTTGGCGGCGTCGTCGTATTTGTCGTCGGCCACCGGATGCGAGATGCGCTCCCCGACATACTCGATGAGCCGCTCGCCCTTCTTGATGTCACGTAACGCAAACGCGCCGCGGCCGGCGATGACGGAGCGGCGGATCTTGAACGCGGGAGTGTCGGAAACCGGACGGGACGCCATGACTTATCGGGGGGTTGAAGTCGTAATCGGAAGCTAATCATCGGGGGGTCACGCATGAAGCGCCCCCGCGTATCGCATCGCGGGGCCTGACCGCGCAGGCCAGCGTGGACTGGCGCCCGCGCCGCGGTTGTCGCATCGTGCCCTCATGCCACAGTCCAGCGTGAACCCGTTCACCGGTGAGGTGCTTGCCACCATCGCCGACCATGCCGAGGACGAGGTCGAACTGCGTCTCGTTCGCAGTGCGGCCGCCGCGCGACGCTGGGGGACCACTCCGCTCGCCGACCGCGTGGCCATGCTGCGGCGCATGGCCGACCTGCTCGACGAAGAACGCGAAACGCTCGCGCGCCTGGCCACCCTGGAGATGGGAAAGCCCATCCGCCCGTCACGCGACGAGGTGGCCAAGTGCGCCGCGGCCTGCCGCTACTACGCCGACGAAGCGCCGCGCATGCTGGCTCCCGAACGCGTGCTCCGCGACGGCCATGAAGACGGCGCCGTGCACTTTCACCCGCTTGGCGTCCTGCTGGCCGTGATGCCGTGGAACTTCCCGTACTGGCAGGCCATTCGCGCCGCCGCTCCCGCGCTCGCGGCTGGCAATGTCGTGATGCTCAAGCACGCGTCCAACGTGCCCCAGTGCGCGCTGGCCATCGAGCGCCTGTTCGTCGCGGCCGGCGCCGGTGACGGGGTCTTTACGACACTCCTCCTCCCCGCCGCGCGGGTCGGGACGCTCATCGAGGATCCGCGCATCGCCGCCGTCACGCTCACGGGCTCCGAAGCGGCTGGGCGCGACGTCGGCGCGCGCGCCGGGCGCGCCATCAAGCCCTGCGTGCTCGAACTCGGCGGCAGCGACCCCTTCATCGTGCTCGCCAGTGCCGACGTCGAGGCCGCCGCCACTACCGCCGCCCGCGCGCGCTGCATCAACAACGGGCAGTCGTGCATCGCCGCCAAGCGGTTCATCGTGCACGACGCCGTGTACGACGCGTTCGCCGAGCGGTTCGCCGCGGCCATGCACGGCATGACGGTGGGGGACCCGCTGGACGAACGGACCGACATCGGCCCGCTCGCCACGCCGTCCATTCGCCGCGAGGTGGACGACCAGGTGCGTCGCACCGTCGCGGCGGGAGCCCGCGTGCTCACGGGAGGCACCGTGCCGCAGGGCAACGGCAACTTCTACGCGCCCACGGTGCTCGCCGATGTCCCGCGCGACTCCGCCGCCGCGCGCGAGGAGATCTTCGGGCCCGTGGCCCCGCTCTTCCGCGTGCACTCCGCCGACGACGCGCTCGCACTCGCCAACGACACGCCCTTCGGCCTGGGAGCGTCCGTCTGGACCCGCGACGCCGTGGAAGCGCGCACGTTCAGTGAACAACTCGAGGCCGGATCGGTGTTCATCAACGCCATGGTCGCCAGCGACCCGCGATTCCCGTTCGGTGGCGTGAAGGCGAGCGGCGTCGGCCGCGAACTGGCGCGCGACGGGTTGCGGGCCTTCGTGAACATCAAGACGGTGCGCGGCACCCCGTAGCGTACGCCGTGGTGCGCCGGCGCCGGAGCGCCAGCGCAGGGGCTATCCGCGCCCGAGGACCAGCCGCCGCACGCGCTTGACCACGCGCGCCCAGCGCGTGGCGCGCCGCTCCTGCCGCTGCAACTCGCGCGTGATCGCACGCCAGTCGCGCTGCATCGACGCCGCATCGTGGTAGCGCAGCTCCGGCTCCGGCTTGAGCGCCAAACGCAGCCATGATGCCAGCTCGTCAGGGAACGCCGACAAGTCCAGTTTGCCCGCCAACTGGTGCGCCAGGATCGTGCGCGCATGACCGCCGCCGAACGGCAGCTCGCCCGTGAGCGCAAACATCACGATGCCCGCCACCGCAAAGAGGTCGCATCCCACGCCCTGCGCCTCGCCCAGCAACTGCTCGGGCGCGGCAAAGGCGGGCGTGCCCGACGCCCCCGTCTTGTCATCGCCCAGGGCATTGGCAATGCCGAAATCCGACAGGCGCCACCGGCGATAGCGGTCGATCAGGATATTCGCGGGCTTCAGGTCGCGGTGAATGATG
>CANNKR010000238.1 GCA_947504615.1 Gemmatimonadota bacterium
CACAACAGCGGTCAGACGGAACGGAGTCCAGTTGGGACGTGCCCATCGACGGGGAGTTTGTGTACTTCACCGCGAACGTGGATATCGACGGAAGGCCTGTGCCCGAGACGATCAATGCGCCCACCCCACCGTATCGCCTGGTGGTGACAGACTCCAACGGCCGGATCACCGAGAAGACCGGATTCAACCCATGACCTCACCAACTCGACAGCTCGTGACCTGCTTCCGACGCATGTCCGCACGTTCGTTCGTCACCGCCACGGTGCTTGCGATCGCCATCGCCCCCATCGGCGGATGCCAGGCACAGAGCAATCCCCTCCCGAAGGCCGCCATGGTGGTGCTCGACTCCATGCGCGAGGCACACGAATCCCGATACGTGGCATCCGACAGCGGCCTCAGCGTTGCCCGGGAGCTTTGCCTGTTCACGCGGATCAGTGAGACGCTGGGCACGGACATCGCCGAACGGCTCAGCAAGGAAGCGCAGAAGGTGGATGCACAACACACGCCGGAAGAAGTCGCGAAGATGCGAAGCCGGCTGGTCGGTGCCTACGAAGCTCCGACCGTCGAGGCCTGCCGTCGCACGGACTCGTTGTGGTATGCGCGTGGCGCAACGTCGGGTGGCCGGCGCCCTTGATGGGGAGTGGGAGGTGGTTTCTCCCGTAGGGAGCAGGAGGGGTGAGTCACATCGTCTCGCCCCAGCTGAAACCGCAACCCCTTGATGGATAAGTGGTTGCGGTTTCGCCTTTGGACTGCGACGTAGAGCGGAGACTGAGCGCGCCATCAGTTGGTGGCGCCCTGCGCTGCCTCGCACCATACTCTCGGGATCCCGATGTAAACTCCCGTTGTGCCCCCCATGCTGGAAGACGAACCGGAGTAGCCATTGGGCTCCGGAGCGATCGCGGCTGGGAGGGGGCCGGGGCCAGCAATCATTACGGTAGGGCCATGCTCCCTCTCCTCTTGTTGCTCCTGGCCGCGCCGCAGGCGGCGCAGCAGGCCCCGCCGCGACCGGTGTTCAACGGCCGCGCGCACCAGCTCGTGATCACGCCCCCCGTCCGCGACGCGAGCGCGACCATCGACGGTGTGCTGAGCGAGCCCGTCTGGCGCGAGGCCGCGCTGCTGACCGGCTTCTCTCAGTACATGCCCCGCGACGACACGCCGGCCGCCGACTCCACCGAACTGCTCGTCTGGTACTCGAGGACGGCGATCCACTTTGGCGTGCGCGCCTTCCAGCCGCGCGCCCTCGTGCGCGCCACGCTTGCCGACCGCGACAAGATCGACCAGGACGACTACGTGCAGCTCCTGCTCGACACGTTCAACGACGGGCGTCAGGCGACGGTGTTCTCGGTGAACCCGTTCGGCGTCCAGGCCGATGGCATTCTGCGCGAGAGCGGAAATCTCCCGGGCGGCGGGTTCTCCTCCGGCACGACGCAGGCGCGCGAAGTGCCGGACCTCAACCCCGACTTCGTCTTCGAGTCCAAGGGGCGCCTCACCGACTTCGGCTACGAGGTCGAGATCCGGATCCCGTTCAAGAGCATGCGCTTCCAGGCGGTCGGGGTCCAGACGTGGGGCATCAACGTCGTCCGCAAGGTACAGTACCGCGGGTACGAGGATTCGTGGGCCCCCGCGCAGCGCGCGGCGGCGAGCTTTCTCGGCCAGTCAGGCAAGCTCGCCGGGCTCACCGACCTCCGGCGCGGCGTTGTCGTCGACGTGACCCCCGAGGCCACGCAGCGGACAGCAGGACAGCCGGAGCCGACCGGAGCAGGCAGCGCCGCTCCCGCCTGGGGCTACGTCGCGCAGCGGCCGCAGCTCGGCGGCAACGTGCGCTGGGGCATCACCAACAACCTGAACTTCAGCGGCACCATCCGTCCCGACTTCTCGCAGGTCGAGGCCGACGCGGCGACCATCAGCTCCGACCCCCGCAATGCGGTCTCCGTCCCGGAGAAACGGCCGTTCTTCCTCGACGGCATCGAGCAGTTCACCACGCCCAACACGCTCATCTACACGCGGCGGATCGTCCAGCCCGTGGCGGCGGTGAAGCTCGTCGGCAAGCTGGGCAGCTCCGACATCGCGCTGCTCTCCGCGGTCGACGCGGCAAGCGCTTCCGCCTCGAGGAGGGATCGGCCCGTCGTCAACGTGCTCCGGCTGCAGCGCGACCTCGGCGGGCAGTCGCGCGTCGGGATGGTCTACACCGACCGCGTGAACGGCGCGAACTCCAACCGCGTGCTCGGCGTGGACAGCCGAATCGTGTGGCGGAAGATCCATTCGCTGCAGCTCCAGCTCGCCGGCAGCGCCACCGAGCGCGCCGGTACGCGCACCGTCGGCCCGCTCTGGGATGCACGCCTCAACATGGACGGCCGATCGTTCGGATGGCGGTCGCAGTTCACCGGCATCAGCGACCGCTTCCTCACCGAGAGCGGTTTCATTGCCCGCGTCGGCCAGGCGAAGCTGAACTTTTCGCCCCGCTACACCTGGTTCGGCCGGCGGGGCGCGTTCCTCGAGACGCTGAGCGGCGACATCCGGTACAACACGAACTACGATTTCCGGAACTTCACGCGACGGGGCGACGCGCGCGACAAGATGCTGCACTTCGACGTCTTTGGCCGCGCCCGCGGCGGCTGGACCGCCGGCCTGTCGCTGCTCATCGAGTCGTTCGGCTACGACCCGGGCTATTATGGCAAGCTGTATCGCATCGAAGTGCCGCGCCCCAACGGACTGCCCAGCGACACGCTCCCGTTCACGGGCACGCCCCGGCTGCCGAATCGCGACTGGGCGCTGACGATCGGCACGCCGCAGCTCAAATGGATCTCGTTCAACGCCCTGTACCTGATCGGGCAGGACGAGAACTACAGCGAGTGGTCATCGGGCAACCTGATGCACCTGGTGGTCACGGCGAACATCCGGCCGTCGGAGAAGCTGCGCATCGCCGCGAACTACGAGGAGCGGGACTACCGGCGCGTGACCAACGGCCGGCAGGTGCTCCTCAAGCGGGACCCGCGACTCAAGATCGAGTACCAGGTGACGCGCAGCATCTTCGTGCGGGCGATCGGCGAGTACTTCTCCACCTACACCGACTCCCTGTTCGACGACTCGCGCACCGGACTGCCGCTCCTCACCTACGACGCCGCGAGGAAGCGGTGGACGCGCACCACCGCGCACACCGAGAATCAGCCGCACGGGGAGTTGCTGTTCTCGTACCGGCCGGCGCCGGGCACGGTGTTTTACGCCGGGTACGGGGCCGACCTGAGCGAGCCCGATGCGTACCGCTTCGGCGCGATGCGACGGAAGAGCGACGCGTTCTTCCTCAAGGCGAGCTACCTGTTCCGGCTGTGAGGGGCAACGCGGAGACTGGTTACTCCTGACGCAGGATGTCCTTCGTCTTCATCGCCGGCACGCGTGCGATTTCGTGGCGGCGCGTGCACCGCCGCGGCATACTTCCTTAATCCCGATTGACATTCGCAGACCGACTCCACGGGTCACGGAGTATCCATATGAGCGACGCACCCCACGACGGCCGCAGTGGCCGCGCCGTCGGACCGGTGCCCGGCGCTGCCGGCGACGACCTGTGCGACCTCAGCGCGGTCGATCTCGCCGCGCGTATTCGCGGGAAGCAGGTTTCGGCACGCGACGTGATGACCGCGCACCTCGCGCGCATCGCACGCGTGAATCCCACCATCAATGCCGTCGTCACGCTCGTCGCTGATCGCGCGATGGCCGACGCGGCGCAGGCCGATGAACGGCAGGCGCACGGCGAGACGCTCGGCCCGCTGCACGGGCTGCCGGTGGCGCACAAGGATCTCATCAGCACCGCCGGCATTCGCACCACGTACGGATCGCCGATGTTTCGCGACCACGTGCCCACCATCGACGCGCTGATCGTCACGCGCACCCGCGCGGCCGGCGCCATTCTGCTGGGCAAGACCAACACGCCGGAGTTTGGCGCCGGATCGAACACGTTCAATCCGGTGTTCGGCGCAACGCACAACCCGTACAACCTGGCCAAGACTGTCGGCGGGAGCAGCGGTGGCGCCGCCGCCGCGCTGCGCTGCGGCATGGTCCCCATCGCGAGCGGCAGCGACACCGGCGGATCGCTGCGCAACCCGGCTGCCTTTACCAACGTCGTGGGTTTTCGTCCGACGCCTGGCCGTGTGCCCGACGACGACGGCTCGTGGTCGCCACTTTCCACCAACGGGCCAATGGCCCGAACGGTAGCCGATGTGGCGCTGTTCCTGAGCGCGATGGCCGGGCCGCACGCCCCCGATCCGCTGTGCATCGATGAAGACGGCGCGATCTTTCGGGCGCCGCTGGCCCGCAGCATCAAGGGCACACGCATTGCGTGGTTCAAGAACCTTGGCGGCGTGCCCTTCGACTCGGAAATTTCGCGGGTCGTGCACGCCAATCGGCAGGCATTCGTCGATCTCGGATGCGTCGTGGAAGAGGCCGAGCCCGATTTCACCGGGGTGGATGAGGCATTCCCCATTCTGCGGCATCTGTCGTACCACTCGAGCTACGCGAAGATGGCGCGCGCGAATCCCGCGATGTTCAAGGCGACGGTGAAGTGGGAGATCGCCGAGTGCGAACGCAACACGGGGGCCGATGTCGCACGCGCGCTGGCGCGACAGGCGCAGATGTCGCTCGATGTGGCGCGCTTCTTCGAGCGCTACGACTACTTCGTGCTGCCGGTGACGCAGGTCGAGCCGTTCGACCTGGGGACCGAGTACCCGATGA
>CANNKR010000239.1 GCA_947504615.1 Gemmatimonadota bacterium
CAGCGGCGCACAATAACTCCCCGCTCGGAAGACCAGTCCCGCGCGACGGTCGGCGGGCACCAGACGCGCGTTGTGGCGCGCCACCGCCAGCGCATCGGTGGAGATGTCGGTGGCGATGATGGAATCGAACCGCCCTTCGACCGCCAACGCCAGGGCGATCGCCCCCGATCCGGTTCCAATGTCGGCAATCGAACCGGTCCCGCCCGTCATCGCCAGCACCAGATCCACGAGTTGCTCGGTCTCGGGACGCGGGATGAGAACGCGTTCGTCCACGTACAGCGTCAGCGAGCGGAAGTCGGCGCGGCGCACGGCGTACTGGAACGGCATGCCGCGCCGGAGCCGCTCGGCTGCTTCGCTCAACGCGACCACCGTCGCCGGCGTCAGGCGCTCGTCGCCGTGGGCACTGGGCCAGAATCGCGGCTGGCTGAGCACGGCGGCAATGAGGTCGCGCGCTTCCTGCCGGGCGGGGAGGCCGCTGGCGCCGGCGAGTTCGCTCGCCAGCGCGTCGAGCATGTCGCTGACGGTCGGGCCATCCGACAGCGCATCGAACGCGAGGTCCGCCGGAAGCTGGACGTCGCGCAGTGAGTTCACATAGGGACCCGAGTCCCTCGAGCCAAGGCCAGCGTCGGCCGCATCCATCATCCTGCTCCCCCGGTCATCCATCGCCTATCGCCAATCGTGCCGTCACGCATTCGCCAGCTTTTCCTCGAGGTCCGCAATCTTCAGCGCTTCCACCAGGTCGTGCATCTTGCCTTCGAGCACGCCCTGCAGGTCGTGCGTCGTGAAGTTGATGCGGTGATCGGTGATGCGGCTCTGCGGGAAGTTGTACGTGCGGATCTTGGCCGACCGGTCGCCCGTGCTCACCGCGCTGCGGCGCAGGCGCGAACGTTCCGCTTCCTGCTCGGCGATGCGCAGGTCGAGCAGGCGCGAGCGCAGCACTTCCATGGCCTTCGCCTTGTTCTGGATCTGCGACCGCTGATCCTGCTGCGACACGACCAGCCCCGTGGGAAGGTGCGTGATGCGCACGGCAGAGTCGGTGGTGTTCACGCCCTGACCGCCGGGGCCGGAGGCCCGAAAGACGTCGATGCGCAGTTCCTTGTCGTCAATCGAGACATCCACTTCTTCGGCTTCCGGCAGCACGGCCACGGTGGCCGCCGAGGTGTGGATACGCCCGGCCGCTTCGGTCGCCGGCACGCGCTGCACGCGGTGCACGCCGGCTTCGCGGCGCAGTTCACCGAACGCCCCGGGACCCGAGACCTTGAAGACCGCTTCCTTGTAGCCGCCCAGCGTGCCATCGGAGAGCGACAGCGTCTCGGCCTTCCAGCCCCCGCCGTGCCGCTCGATGTACCGCGTGTACATGCGGTACAGTTCGGCGGCGAACAACGCCGCCTCGTCCCCTCCCGTACCGGCCCGGATTTCCACGATGGCATTGCGGTCGTCCAGCGGGTCGGGCGGCACGAGGAGCGGCTTGATCTCCTCCTCGAGCGCGGGAATCTGCGCTTCGAGGCGGAGGGCCTCCGCCTGGACTTCTTCCCGCATTTCGGGGTCATCCAACGCAACGAGCTCACGCACTTGCGCGAGCTCGTCCTCCAGCTTGGTCAGCCGGTTGGCGCGATCAACGACCGCGGCCAACCGCTGATGCTCACGACCCAGCTCTGCGAGGCGCTTGGTGTCCCGAAGGACCGCAGGGTCCAGCAGCTCGCGTTCGACGTCGGCCGCGCGCCGGAGCGCGTCGGCGAGGCGGTCGCGCAGGCTCAGACGGCAGCCTTCCGCTTGAACTTCTGGTTAAAGCGCTCCACACGGCCGGCGGTGTCGAGCAGCTTCTGCTTGCCCGTGAAGAACGGGTGGCAGTTGGAGCACACGTCGAGATGGATCGCGTCGCGCACGGACCGCGTCTGGAACGTGTTTCCACACGCACAGTGCACGGTGGTGGTCGCGTAAACGGGATGGATTTCGGCCTTCACTGGAACCTCTTGGCGGGCGTTCTTGGATAGCTTGAGAATATACCCTGACGACCCCCCGGTATTCAAGCGGCAACTATAAGGGTGTTTGACGCCCAAGCGCCGGGTGGCTAAGTTCGCCGGGAGACGCTGCCGGATCCCGCCGCACGGCCTACGAGGGTCGGCGGTAAGCGTATGGCTTTCTTTCGGTTGCAGAATCCGCCCCCAGCCAGCCCCCGTGTCCACCATCTCCGCCTTCCTCGCCACCGTCCCCCTGTTCAGGTCTCTGGACGCCGCAGAGCGTGAGCGGTTCGTGGAACTGGTGCGCGAAAAGCAGTATCCCAAGGGCAGCGTCATCCTGTTCGAGGATGATCCCGGCGATGCGCTGTTTGTCGTCCGGTCCGGGCGGGTGAAGGTCGTCCTGCTCGCGGACGACGGGCGGGAGGTCATCCTCGGCCTGTTGGGGGTCGGGGAGCATTTCGGCGAATTGTCCCTTATTGACGACCGGCCACGATCGGCGCACGTCATCGCCATGGAGGAGTCGTCCATTCTCGTCCTGCGCCGCGACGACTTCCGGCGGCGGGTGGAAGCGAGCCCCGTGGTGGCCTGGGCCCTGCTGCAGGAACTGTCGCGCCGCCTGCGGCGTGCCGACGAGAAGATCGGGTCGCTGGTGCTCCTCGACGTCCCCGGACGAATCGCCCGCATGCTGCTGGACGCCGCCCAGGAATGCGGCAATGACCTCATCGAGAAGCCGTTGACGCACCAGACCATCGCGCAGGTCATCGGCGCGAGCCGCGAGACCGTCTCGCGCGCCCTGCGCGAGTTCCAGGAGCAGGGGTGGGTCACTTCCGAGCGTCGGCACCTGCGCCTGCTCAACAAGGTGGCCCTGCGCGAACGCGCCCAGCAGCGGGTGTGATCAGGATCACCATATGCCAGTGACTGCCTTCCTACCCCCCGACCCGCTCCCAGCCCTAGGTTGTGGAATGACGGTGGTACTGCCATGAGCCTGCGCGTCCAGTTCTGGGGCACCCGCGGGTCCATTCCGAGTCCGGGAAAGAAAACCGTGCGCTACGGCGGCAACACGCCGTGCGTGGAGATTCGCACGGACGAGGGCTGGCTGGTCATCCTCGACGCCGGCACGGGGATCCGTGAACTGGGGCTGTCGCTGCTCCACCGGTCGGCAGGCGCGCCGGTGGCGGGCGACATATTCCTGACGCATGCCCATTGGGATCACATTCAGGGCATTCCGTTCTTCGCGCCGCTCTTCCAGCGGGGCAATCACTTCACGATCTGGGGATCGCCGTCGCTGGAACGCAGCGTGGACCGGGTGGTGCGGGACCAGATGTCGCCGGTCGTCTTTCCGGTGTCGTTCGAGGAACTGGACGCGCGCATCGACTTCTCGACCATTGCGGCGGGGGAACGGCGCAGCGGAACGGGGTACGAGGTGGAGGCGTTCGAGGTGCAGCATCCGGGCGGTGCGCTGGGGTACCGGTTTCGGGCGCCCGGGAGCGCACAGTCCATCGTGTACGTGTCGGACAACGAACTGGGGTCGCCGGACAAGTACGCCAGCGCCGTCGACTGGCGGCAGCAGCTCGTGGCGTTCGTGCGCGGGGCCACGGTGATGGTGCATGACACGATGTACACGACCGACGAGTACGACCATCACCGCGGCTGGGGGCATTCGACCTATCGCGATGGCGTGGAGTTGGCGCTCGAAGCCGGGGTGGCGACACTGGTGTTGTTCCACCACGACCCACAGCGCACCGATGACGAGCTGGACCAGCGGATCGACGAATGCCGGGCGCTGGTGCGATCCCTGGGTGGAACGTTGCAGGTTTTGGGTGCCGCCGAAGGACTGTCGCTGACCGTTTAGCCCCTCGCCGACGAGGAGGAACCATGAAGCTCATGAAAATGTTCGCCGTTGCTGCTGTCCTTGCGCTCGCTGTCCCGTCGCTGACGACCGCCCAGGGCGGGAGCAAGCCGACCGTGGCCGTGCTCTACTTCGGCAACAGCGCCATCGGCGCAGCCAACGCGGAACTCCAGCCGCTCACCAAGGGTATCGCCGACCTCCTGATCGGCGAACTGGCCGTCAACCCCGCCATTCGCGTGCTGGAACGCGACCAGATCCAGAAGGTGCTCGAGGAGCAGAAGCTCTCGACCGACGGCAAGACGGACGCCGCCACGGCCGTGCGGGTGGGCAAGCTGCTCGGCGTGCATCACATGGTCACGGGCACCTTCGTCACCAACAACAAGGGGCGGATGAAGTTCACGACCCGCGTCTTCAACGTGGAGACGAGCGAGATCGAGTTTCCGAACCCGGCCAGCAAGGACGCTGTGGTCGATGGCAAGGTGGACGACTTCATGGAACTGGTCAATCAGCTGGCCGTCAAGCTGAATGCCGGCATGAAGCTTCCCGACGTTCCGGTGCGCGTTGGCGAGGCCCGCAAGGAAGCCGCCAAGAAGGTGCCGTATGAGGCCATCGCGCTGTACAGCAAGGCGCTGGCGGCGAAGGACGCGGGAAACAAGACCGAGGCGGTGACGCTGTTCAGGAAGTCGCTCGACAAGTTCCCGCAGTTCGAGAAGGCGCAGGCCGAACTGGACAAGCTGAAGTAGGACGGTAGCGGGCGACTGGCCGCGCCCTCACATTTGAACGCCGGCGCCTGCCTTCCGCGGGCGCCGGCGTTCTCGTCTGACCCCACGCCGTGAACTCGACGCCGCTGCTCATCGTCTCCGCCGGCCACACCGTGCCGGCCCTCCCCACCCTCGGCGCCGACC
>CANNKR010000240.1 GCA_947504615.1 Gemmatimonadota bacterium
CCTCCTGTCACCGAGCCCAGCGCACTCTTACATTTCGCTTCTCATGACAGACGTCGTCGCCCTCGCCGCCGAACTGCTCGCCATCCCGTCGCCGACGCGCGACGAAGGGCGGGCGGTCGAATTCGTATCCCGCTGGCTCATTGCCCGCGGCTGGAACGTCACCCTGCAGGAAGTCTCCGCTGGCCGCAGCAACGTCTGGGCCTCGCGCCGGGGCGGCGGGGTGACCCTCTCCACGCATCTCGATACCGTCCCCCCCTACGTGCCGCCCCGGCTCGACGCCGACCGTCTCTACGGAAGGGGGGCGTGCGACGCCAAGGGGATCGCTGCCGCCATGCTCGTGGCCGCCGACCGTCTGGCCGAGGCCGGCGAGGAGCGCGTGGACCTGCTCTTCGTCGTCGGCGAAGAGCGCGGCTCCGATGGTGCGCGTGCCGCCAACCAGCTCGACGCGACCTCGCGCTACCTGATCAACGGCGAGCCCACCGAGAGCCTGCTGGCCACCGGATGCAAGGGCGCGTGGCGCGTGACGGCACGTACCCGCGGACGTGAAGCACACTCGGCGTATCCGCATCTCGGGGCGTCGGCCATCCTCCCCATGTGCGAGCTGTTGCCCGGTCTGGCGTCGCTTGTGCTCCCATCGGACCCCGTGCTGGGAGAGACCACGGTGAACGTTGGCCTCATCAAGGGCGGCACCGAAGCGAACATCGTGCCGGCCCACTGTGAAGTCGAAATGATGGTGCGGCTCGTCGGAGATCGCGCGCCCGTGCAGACCGCGCTCGACGCGTGGGCAGCGGGACGTGCGGAACTGTCGTACGGCTCGTTCATTCCCGCGCAGCGTTTTCACGTCGTGCCCGGGTTCGGCACGGCGGCCATGTCGTACACGTCGGACATTCCGCTGCTGCCGCGCTGGGGCACTCCGCTCCTGTTCGGCCCCGGGTCCATCCACGTGGCGCACACGCCCGACGAGTTCATCGACCTCGCGGAGCTGCGCGCCTCGGTGGATGCGTACGAGCGGCTCGTGCACGCACTCCTCGCCTCATGACGGCTGAAGTCACTCCCATTCGCGTGGCTATCCTCGGCGCCACCGGCGCCGTGGGCCAGACCTTCATCCGGCTGCTCGCCGGGCATCCATGGTTTCAGGTGGCCGAAGTCGCGGCCTCCGATCGCTCGGCGGGCAAGCGCTACGCCGACGTCGCGCGCTGGATCGAAGGCGACATGCCACCCGAGGTGGCCGCACTGACTGTCACCACCTGTGATCCCTCGGCCGTGACGTCGCCCATCGTTTTTTCTGCGCTCGACAGTGCCGTGGCCGGTGAGGTCGAGGGCGCGTTTGCCGCGGCCGGTCGCTTGGTGCTGAGCAATGCGAAGAACTACCGCATGGACGCCGACGTCCCGCTGGTGATCCCCGAGGTCAATGCCGATCACCTGGCCCTGCTCGACGTGCAGCGGGCGCGACGCGGCTGGAGCGGCGGCATCGTGACCAATGCCAACTGCGCGGCGACCATGGCGGCCATGGCGCTGGCTCCGCTGCACGCCGCCTTTGGGGCGCGCCGAGTCTTCGTGGCGACCATGCAGGCGGTCAGTGGCGCAGGCTATCCGGGCGTGCCATCGCTCGACATCCTCGGCAACGTGATCCCGTTCATCGGCGACGAAGAGCCCAAGCTGGAACGCGAGATGCAGAAGATGCTGGGGCGCTTCGAGCAGGGCGCGGTGGTGCAGGCCCCGTTTGCGGTGAGCGCGCACGCCAACCGCGTGGCCGTGGAGAACGGGCACACCGTCTGCCTGTCGGTCGAGTTCGATCGTGCGCCCTCGCTCGACGAGGCGGCGCAGGTGCTTCGCGACTGGCGCGGCGCCGGTGTGGTGCGCGGGCTCCCGTCGGCGCCCGAGGTGCCGCTGCACTTCTTCGAGAATGACGACCGGCCGCAACCGCGGCGCGATGCGCTGCGTGGCCACGGCATGACGGTGTCGGTGGGGCGCCTGCGTCCGGACCCGCTCTTCCACCTGAAGTTCGTGGCGATGGGACACAACACCATTCGCGGCGCGGCGGGCGGCTCCATTCTCAACGCCGAACTGCTCGTGGCCACGGGCCGCGCCGGCGTCGCATGATCGTCGCCAAGTTCGGTGGCACTTCCGTCGGAGACACGGCGGCCATTGAGCGCACCGCCGCGATTGTGCGCGGGCGCCTGTCGCGCCATCCCGTGATCGTCGTGTCGGCGCTGGCCGGCACCACCAACGCACTGCTCGAACTCGCGGCGCAGTCGGCGCAGGGGCAGTTCATCGTGGCGCTGCGCGGCATCGAGATGCTGCGCGATCGACACCTGGCCGTCGTCGACGAGTTGCTGGGCGACGGAGAGGCGGCGGCGGACATCGCGGCCGACGTGAGCGTGCTGTTCGACGAACTGGCGCATCTGGGCGAGGCACTGTCCGTGCTCGGCGACCTCAGCCCGCGCTCGCTCGACGCGGTGGCCGCCTACGGGGAACGCCTCTCGGCGCCCATCGTCACCGCCGCGTTCCTGCAGCGAGGCATTCCCGCGACGTTCGTGGACGCACGGCGCGTGATGGTCACCGACGCCACGTTCGGCAAGGCGCTGCCGCAGGTGGACGCCATTGCCGATGCCGCGCGCGAGCAGTTGCTGCCGCTGCTGCGTGCGGGCCGCGTGCCGGTGCTGGGCGGTTACATCGGCGCCACTGCGGCGGGCATCACGACCACACTCGGACGCGGTGGCTCCGATTACAGCGCCGCGCTGTTCGGTGCGGCGCTCGACGTGGAGGCCATCGAGATCTGGACCGACGTGGACGGCATGCTCACAGCCGATCCGCGCGTGATCCCGGCCGCCCGCGCCATCGAGCACATCCGGTTCGACGAAGCCGCGGAGCTGGCGAGCTTCGGCGCCAAGGTGCTGCATCCCAGCACCATCGCCCCCGCCGTGCAGCGCAGCATTCCCGTCTTCATCTACAACTCGCATCGCCCCGAAGGACACGGCACGCGCATCACCTTCGATGCGCCCCGTCTCCCCGTGCGCGCCATCGCCGGCCGCGCCAACGTGGTGCTGGTGAACGTGAAGTCCAACAAGATGCTCGGCACGCCGGGCGTGGTGCGCGGCATCTTTGCCATCTTCGAACGCTTCTCGCTCTCCGTCGATGTCATTGCCACCTCCGAGGTGAGCGTGTCGGTGACGGTGGACGCCGATCATCACCTGGACGCGGTGCTCGGCGAACTGCGCGCCTTCGGCGATGTCACGGTGGAACGCGGCCGCGGCATCGTGGCCATCGTCGGCTCGGGGCTGGGTGGGCACACGCCGGCCATGGCGCGCGCCCTCGGCGCGCTGGGCGAGTTGCGCGTGCACATGTGCTCCCTCAGCGCCAGCGGCATCAACCTCACCGTCATCGTGGACGGCGACCAGGTGCACGAGGCCATGCGTCGGCTGCATCGCGCGTTCTTCGAGGACGCTGCGTGACGGCGCCGCGCATCGCCGTGATCGGCAACGGCAAGATGGGGCGACTGATCGCCGCGCTCGCCGGTGAGCAGGGCGTCGTGGTGGCCGCCGTGCTGGGGCGCGACGACGTGTCGTACAAGGGGATCACGCGCGATGCGCTGGGCGGCGCCGATGTGGCGATCGAATTCACGGCCCCTTCGTCGGCGGCGGCCAACGTGCGCGCCTGCCTCGCCGCCGGCTGCGCGGTGGTGTGCGGTACGACCGGCTGGGACGCCGAACGCGCGGCGGTGGAGGACGAGGTGCGGCAGGGCAGTGGGGCATTGCTGTGGGCGCCGAACTTCTCGCTCGGCGTGCATCTCTTCACGACGATCGTCGCCGAGGCGGCGCGCCGCGCCCGTGCCGCGGGGTTCGATGCGCATCTGGTGGAGACGCATCACGCCGCCAAGAAAGATGCGCCCTCGGGCACCGCGCGCCTCATCGCCGATGCGGCCGAACGCGCGGCCGGAGCGCCGGTGCCGATCACGTCGGTGCGCGTCGGCAGCGTGCCGGGGACGCACGAGGTCATCTTCGACGCCCCGTTCGAACAGCTGCGTCTGGTGCACGAGGCGCGCGACCGGCGTGTCTTTGCGCTCGGCGCGCTGGTGGCGGCGCGCTGGATCGTGGGGCGCCGCGGACTCTTTTCGCTCGATGACGTGGTCACGTCACCGGGAGGTGCCTGATGACGGCTTTCGCCCTGCGCGGCGCCATCACGGCGCTCGTGACGCCGTTCCTCGACGACGGATCACTCGACGAGCCGGCCTTGCGGGCGCTGGTCGCCTGGCAGATCGCCGAGGGGATCGACGGTCTGGTGCCGGTGGGATCCACCGGGGAGGCCGCCACGCTCACGCTGGCTGAGCGCGTGCGCATCGTCACCATTACGGCGGAAGTTGCCGCCGGCCGCGTGCCGGTAATTGCGGGCGCCGGCACCAACGACACGGCGGTGGCTATCGAGAACTCGCGCGCGCTCGGCGCGGCGGGGGCCACGCACCTGCTGCACGTGTCGCCAGCCTACAGCAAGCCGCCGCAGCGCGGACTCGTCGCGCACTTCCGTGCGGTGGCCGACGCGTCGCCGTGCCCCGTGGTGCTGTACAACGTGCCGGGACGCACCGCCAGCAACATGGAGGCGGAGACGACGCTCGCGCTCGCGGAGCATCCGAACATCGTTGGCATGAAGGAAGCGTCGGGAAACATCGAGCAGGTGGCCGAGATCATCCGGCGGCGTCCACCGGGCTTTGCC
>CANNKR010000241.1 GCA_947504615.1 Gemmatimonadota bacterium
GGTGGCGCCAAGAATCATCTCGTCGTGCTCCCCGACGCCGATCTTGACCAAGTGGTGGAATCGCTGATGGGCGCCGCGTACGGGTCGGCGGGCGAGCGGTGCATGGCCATCTCCGTCGCCGTCGTGGTCGGCGACGCCACGGCCGACGCCCTGGTGCCGCGGCTCGCCGAGCGGGTGCGTGCGCTGCGCGTGGGCGCTCCCACCGACGCGGCGAGCGAGATGGGCCCGCTGGTGACCGCCGCGCATCGCGACAAGGTGCGCGGGTTTATTGATGCCGGCGTGGCCGAAGGGGCACAGTTGGTGGTGGATGGCCGCGCGCACCCGGCGGCAAGCGGCCACGGGTTTTTCCTTGGCGGTTCGCTGTTCGATCATGTGACGGCAACCATGGAGATTTACCGCGAGGAGATCTTCGGCCCGGTGCTCTGCGTGGTGCGGGTCGCGTCGGCCGATGCGGCGTTGGCCCTGTGCAACGCGCATCGCTACGGCAACGGCGTGGCCATCTTCACGCGCAGCGGTGGTGCGGCACGCGAGTTCGCGCATCGCGTGCAGTGCGGCATGGTGGGCGTCAACGTACCCATCCCTGTTCCGCTGGCGTTCTATTCGTTCGGCGGCTGGAAGGAATCAGCGTTCGGCGACCACAACCAGCACGGCATGGACGGGGTGCGCTTCTTCACGCGCGTGAAGACCGTAACCTCGCGATGGCCGGCCGGTGCCGACGCCGCCTCGTTCACGATGCCCGTGTTGCGTTGAAGCCTGGCTCGCATTTGGGGTTTGGTTCTTTTCAACACGGAGACCGGAGGCGCGCGGAGGGCCACGGAGGACGGCGAAAAACCAAAGGGGGCGTGGTGGCCAGTATGGCTCGCCACACCCCCTTCAAGGTCGTTGCCGTCCTCCGTGGCCCTCTGTGTTCCTCGTTTTCCTCCGTGTTCAACAAACCAATCCAGCGATGGGATTCGTTCGTTCAACACGGAGACCGGAGGCGCGCGGAGGGCCACGGAGGACGGCGAAAAACCAAAGGGGGCGTGGTGGCCAGTATGGCTTGCCACACCCCCTTCAAGGTTGTTGCCGTTCTCCGTGGCCCTCTGTGCAACTCCGGTCTCCGTGTTGAAAGAAACGAATCTTGCATCCGTGTTGAAAAAACGAATCTCTATTTCATCCGCCCGTACTTTTTCAGCAGCGCCACCACGCGATCCGCCGGCAGGCCGTGCACGCGCAGGTTGTTCGCCCCGTCCATCGTGTCGGCGGCCAGCATCGCGTTGAGGATCGCCTCCTCGGTCGCCTGGATCGTCGCCGCGAACAACGGAGAGATCGCGTCGTTCGACACCATCGTCACGCGGGCTGTGTCCTTCGGCGTCGAGGCCCCCGCATTCGCCGTCGAGAACGCCACGAAGATGTCGCCCGATCCGTTGCCGCCCGTGCCACCAGTACGCCCCACGCCAAGGGCCACCCGCGTGGCGATGCGCTTCAGCTGATGCGGAACCATCGGCGCATCCGTGGCAACGATCACGATGATCGACCCTTGCTCGACCTCTTCAGCGCCCGCGCCCGACGGCGGCGGTGAGCCGCACTTCCGGCGCTGCGAGTTGGCCGGCACATCACCCGTCACGCACGCCGCGAGGTCGCCCAGTTCCGCGCCCACCGGCACGCCCGCCACGCGCATGTCGCGCATCGAGCCGAAGTTGCACTGCACGAGCACGCCGACGGTGTACCCCCCCTGCGCCGCACTCAGCGTGCGCGAGGCCGTGCCGATGCCGCCCTTGAAACCCTCGCACACCATGCCCGTGCCGCCGCCCACAGCCCCTTCGGTCGGCACCACGCCGCCGCGCGCACCGTCCAGCGCCGCAATCGCGTGCTCCGGCTTCACGTGAAAACCATTGATGTCGTTCAGCCCGCCGTCATACGTCTCGGCGACCACCGGCAGTCCCCACGGCTGCATCCCCGGCTTGCCCACCTGCCACTGCAGGATCGCGTCGCGCACCACACCCACGCTGTGCGTGTTGGTGATGCCGATGGGCCCCTCGAGATACCCGCCTTCCTGCAACCACGTGGTGCCGGTCATCTCGCCGTTGCCGTTCAGCGTGAACCACGCACCGAACACCGGGTCGCCACTGTTGCGCCCGCGCGGATGCACGATCGTCACCCCGGTACGGACGGGACCTGTGCCCACCTTCAGCGGTCCGGGCGCTCCGGCGATGAGCGTCGTCTGTCCCACCTCGACGCCCTTCACGTCGGTGATCGCGTCCAGCGCGCCCGGCGTACCGCCGATCAGCGGGGAGATCCCCAGGTCACGCGCGCGCGGCCGCTGCGCGCTGGCCACAGACGACATCAGGACCGCCAACAGGATCAGGCGACGCATGGGGGGCTCCTGCGCTCTCGCGCTCTGTTGTTCTCGTGTTCTGTCGTACTCTGTCGTTCTCTGTCGTCTTCTGTAGTTCTCTGCTGTTATGCAACTTTCTCCAACGCCTTCCGCACCTTCGCCATCAGCTCACCAATCTGGTCTTCGCTGACGATCAGCGGCGGCGAGAGCGCCAGGATGTCGCCCGTCACGCGAATCAGGGCGTTCTGGTGGAAGAAGCAGTCCACGAACACGTCGTAGGCCCGCGACCCCGGCGCACCAACGCGCGCCTCCAGTTCGATCCCCGCCACGAGCCCCAGGTTGCGCACGTCGATCACGTGCGGCGCGTCACGCAGGGAATGCACCGCCGCTTCCCACACCGGTGCCATGGCGGCGGCGCGCTCGAAGATCCCTTCGTTGGCGTACAGGTCCAGCGTCGCCAGTCCGGCGGCTGCGGCCAGCGGATGCCCGCTGTACGTGTAGCCGTGGAAGAACTCGATCCCCTTCTCCGTCGCGTTCACCACCGTGTCGTAGATCGTCCCGGTCACGCACGCCGCCCCCATCGGCACCGTGGCGTTCGTCACGCCCTTGGCCAGCGTGATGATGTCGGGGGTGACCCCGAAGAACTGCGCCGCAAAGGGAGATCCCAGACGTCCGAACCCCGTGATCACTTCATCGAAGATCAGCAGGATGCCGTGCTTCGTGCACAGCGCGCGCAGTTTCTCCAGATAGCCCTTGGGCGGAATCAATACGCCCGTGCTCCCGGCCATCGGCTCCACGATCACGGCGGCAATCGTTCCCGCCCCGCGCTCGGCAACGATCGCTTCGAGCGCATCGGCCAGATGGGCGCCCCACGCGGGCTGCCCCTTGGAGAAGGCGTTGTGCTCGAGGTCGTGCGTGTGCGGCAGGTGATCCACCGACGGCAGCAGCTGCGACGCGAACGCTTTCTTGTTCGTTTCGATGCCGCCCACGGAAATCCCGCCGAACCCGACGCCGTGGTATCCGCGCAGGCGGCCGACAAAGCGCGTGCGTTGCGGCTCGCCCCGCGACTGATGGTAGGCCAGCGCAATCTTGAGTGCGCTGTCCACCGCCTCGGACCCCGAGTTCGTGAAGAACACGTGGTCGATGCCGGTCGGCAGGATCCCCTTGAGCTTGTCGGCGAGCTGGAAGCTCGCCGGATGCGCCATCTGGAAACCGGGCGCGAAGTCGAGCGTGGCCGCCGAGCGCGCAATGGCGTCGACGATCGGAGCTCGGCAGTGCCCCGCGTTCACGCACCACAGGCCGGCGGCGCCGTCGAGGATCTGGCGCCCGTCGTCCGACTGGTAGTGCATGTCCTTGGCACTTACCAGCAGGCGGGGCTTCGCCTTGAAGGCCTTGTTGGCCGTGAATGGCATCCACAGCGCGTCGAGCGCCGGGTCGTGGGCAATGGTCGGTGCAGTCATGGTCGGAATCCTCGTGCGCGGAACGTGCGGAACAGGACGCTCCGAAGCAACCCCGGGCACGCGGATACCACGCGAGGAAGACTGCTCAGAACGACATCGTCATCATGCTCCCGCCCCCACCCCAGCTCCCGAAGCGCGGGTTCACCACCGAGTTGAAGATCGACCCGAACTGGTAGCGCAGGCCGCCCATCGCGAAGTAACGGTAGTTCGTCGACAACGATTGCTGACGGGCGATGATTTCCTCGTTCGTCGCCTCCCCGCGCGGCAGGTACAGCTGGTCGCGCACCCGCGACGCGCTGCCGTACAGGTTGAACGAGAAACCGCGCCCCAGTCGCACATCCACGCCGCCGCTCACGCCCACGTTGTTGTACTTCAGCGCATCCAGAAACTGCGAGCCGCTCAGCGACACGTTCGCCGATCCCCACGGTTGCCGCGCCGACAGACCCAGCGCGAGCGTGTGCACGGGGCGCGTCTCCTGGTCCTTGTCATAGATCGTCGTTTCGCGATACCGGTACTGCTGCATGCCCAGGGAGTAGAGCATCGTGAACTTGCGTCGCGCGAACTGCTCGTACGGGTAGTAGTCCCACTCCACGGCGCCGTCCGTCGTCGCATTCAGGTCGGTGTTGTAGTAGTCCGACCGGCTGGCATTCAGGCGCCCGCCCAGCGACCAGTGTGGCGTCACGCTCTTCACCACCAGCGCGCCCGCACCAAAGTTGCGCTGCAGGCTCGTGAACTCCGTGCCGTCGGTCAGCGAGTACTTCGACTCGTCGTAGGAGAAGCTGCCGTTGAGCCGAATCTTCCACGCCTCAGTCGTGCGGTTCGCCTCCACGTTGTTGCTGAGGCTGCCGGAGGATTGGCGCTTCTCGCCGCTGGCATATCCATTGGCGGAGATGCTGTAGGTCCAGAAATTCCAC
>CANNKR010000242.1 GCA_947504615.1 Gemmatimonadota bacterium
ACCGTCCCCAGATCGACTGGATGACCATGTTCGTCGAACCGTCGACGCCACGCCCCTGCGACGAGGTACCCAGCGTGGTGCCGGCGACCCGGACGCGCGGATCATTCGCGGACGCGAAGGGCAAGGCATTGCCGATCACGCCGCTCGCATCCATGCTGTCGCCGACCGTGAAGCGCTTCGTGTTGTTGTTGATGTTCCAGACGCCGTTGTCGCCCGTCGCCAGCGTGAACGTGTTGGCATACGCGAACGCCGTGGGCACCACCGCAGCGGTGGTCGACGCGGCCGCGAACTGCCCCATGTCCACCTGAATGCGCGCCTTCGTGACCTTCGCCGCGTATTGCAGCGCCAGCGTCGTCGCGTCGCTCGCGGTCAGCATCGCGAGCGCCGAGTCCACGTGGGCCAAGGCCACCGCATACACCTGCTGGTTGGACAGCGGCGCACCATAGACAATGACGCCATCCTTGACGACGCTGAGCGGCGTGCCGTTGCAGAAGTACTCGGCGAGTTCCATCTCCGCGTACCCCTTCACGAGATACATCTGGGCGATGCCCCAGGTGGGCGTCGGCATGTACGTCGTGAGCGCCGCGATGGCCTCGTTGGCCCGCGCGATCGCCACGTACAGGTTCGCGTAGCTGGCCTGCAGGTCGACATCGGAGTTGAAGACGAGCCCGATGTCGAACTCCCCGCTTTGCTGGCGACTATCCGACGTCTTCCAGACGTCGGTCGCCAGATCGCTGAACGTCCAGACCTGGCCGCCGCCGGTGATCGCATTGAAGGCGCCGAGCGCGCCGACGCGCAGGGCGTCCGCAGCGCCCGCATTGTTGATGCTCGTCGGCGTGACCGTGCCGACCACATTCGCGGTAAGAAGATCGTGTTGCAGCTTGTCGCAGGCCGTCAGGGCGAGCAGAACGGCCGCCGCGGTGACGATCGAGCGGGTACGCACGTACTTGGGCGTCATCGTGTGGGCTCCCCGGTCGTCAGTAAGTGATGTTGAAGCGCAGCATGAAATACATCGGCGGCGCGGTCGTGGCGACGTTCTGTGCGGCGGCCGATCCGAGGTCCGCGGAACTGCCGTACGTGCTCTCCGGATCGGTTCCGGTGTACGACTTCTTCCAGAGGGCAACATTCCGGGCGGCCAGCGTGAACCGAGCCGACGACCCCCCCAGGAATCGGCGCACGAGTGCGTCGTCCAGGCTGTAGCTCGCCGAAACCTCACGCAGGCGCGTGAACGTCATGTCCTCGTTGTACGCGGACGTCAGGCCCTGCTTGACGGCGATACCACGGGCCTGGGAACTCAGCGTGGCGTGCAGCTGCTGCAGGTCGGCGCATCCCAGCGCCACCAGGCAGGGCAAGGCGGCCTCGAGATTCAGTACGCGACCGCCGGCTCGCCGGTCAGCGAGTGCCGAGAGCCGCAGGCGGTGATTGAACAGTTCCACTCCCGTCGATACCGCGACCTGCCTGGGCGGATTGTAGGTGCCCAGGTACCCCTGGGTCGCCGCCGGCGTGATCGTCACCTCGCTGCGCGCGAGCAGACCGTCCTTGTTTGCATCATCATACGTGATGATGCGTCCCCACGCCGAAGCCAGCGGATACCCGATCTGTGGGTTGGTGTAGGGAGCGGCCACGAGGCTGCCGATCGAAACGACCTTGTTATTGTTGACCGAACCGGCGTACGACACGTCCCAGCCGATCTCTCGCCGATCGATGATTTGGGCGCGCAGGTTGTACTCGACGCCGGCGTTCTGCACGCCGCCGAGATTGGCCAGGTAGCTGGCCACGCCCGCCGACGGTGCGACGGGCTGGTTGATCAGCGCGTCACGCGTGTTCTTCTTGTAGTACGTGAGTTCGAGGTTCACCCGCCCGCCGAGCAACTTGGCGTCGAGACCGGCCTCCACCTCGCTCGTCCGTTCCGGGCGGAGATTCGGGTTGCCGGGATTGGCGACCGCCAGTCCGGCCGCCGCCGCTCCGCCGAAGGTCACCGTCGCACTCGAGTAGGTGCGCAGGGCCGCCGTCGCACCGGGCTGCACGCCCGACGCGCCGAACGACGTGCGCAACCGAAGTTCATCGAGGTAGCGAACGCGGGGGAAGAACGGCTCCTCCGAGGCAATCCACGAGACGGAAGCTTTCGGGTAATAGACGCCAGCATAATTCACACCGAACGCGCTGTTCTTGTCCGAACGAATAGCGGCCGTGAAGTACAGCCGCTCACGCAGGGCAAGCTGCTCCTCGATGAACTCGCCGAGCGTCTTTGATGGAACATTGCTCGCGGTGACCGCGAAGATTGTGCCCTGACTCGGCAGTTCGCCGCCCGGAACCAGCTGTGTGCCGCGCGCCGACGTGATGTTTCGCGCGTTGACGACATACTGCGCGCCAAGGGTCGATCGGAGCTGCGCCCACGGCTTCAGCTGCCACGTCGCGGTGGCACCAATGTTGGAGGTGAAAGTCGTGTGCGTCGTGCGGGTGTCGCTTGCCGCACCGAGCAGGTTCGTGCCACCCGTCGGACCCTCTCCGTACCGCTGCAGCGTATAGTCGTCCTGGTTCGCCATGTCGTACCCGACGTCGCCCTTCACCTTCAGCCAGCCGAGTGGGTTCCAATTCGCGGTGGTGCTGCCGACGAAGCGCAGCACGTTCTGGGTCGAGACGTACTGGAAGATCTCTCCTGGCGTCATGCCGGAGTAACCGTACAGGGTCTCGCCATTCGCGCCGATGCCGCTATACCCGGGACCGGACGCATAACCCGGGCCGAACGTCATGGCTTGCACGTAGCTCGCGATGTTGCCGTTCTCACTGAGCGGGAATCGCTGATCAAGTGATGTCAGGCCCGCCGACACCGAGACGAAGAGACGCGGGTTGAAGGTCACATCCACGTTCGATCGCAGCGACAGTTGCTTCAGGTTGTTCGGATGGAGCATGTTCGACCGGATCACCACCCCCAGCGAGTCGAACCGATGCCGGTCAACGGCCGGAAGACCCACCGGTCCGGTCTCTTCGTTCATGTCAGCGCTGAAAAAGTATCGAACCTGCTCCGAGCCCCCAGACACCTGCCCGCCGATGAGCCGCCGGGAGCCGTACTTGATCGTGGTCGTGGCCGGATTCTTCCACAGGTTCAGCGAGGTCTCCGTGTCGACGATGCACGATCCTTCGGCGACATCGTAGGTGAAGCAGCGCTTCGGCGTCGTCGAACCCGGGGAGTGGCCGAGCAGCGCGTAGCTGGCCGGGTAGTCATTCCGGTCCTCGATCCGCCCGAGTTCCGTATGAAACGCAACAACCGGCTTGCCGGCGCGCCCTCGCTTGGTCGTGATCACGATCACGCCGTTTGCGGCGTCGGTTCCGTAGAGCGTGGCGGCGGAAGGTCCCTTCACGACTTCGACGTTCTCGATCTCTTCAGGATTGATGTCGTTGGCGCGGCTCGGCACCGTGCCACCGCCCGTCCCGTTGCCGCTCGAACCGCTCGTCATGCGCACGCCGTCGATGATATAGATCGGATCGTTCGCCAGCTGCATCGAGCTCTGCCCACGGATGCGGATGCGGCTCGTGCCGCCCGTCAGCGTGGCCGTCGATGTCTGCACCCCCGGCATTTGCGCGGAGAGCAGGTCGCCGATGCTCTTGATGGGCGCCTCGGCAACTCGGGTGGAGACGGAGATGGACGAGACGGTGTTGCCGAGCTCGATCCGGCGCTGGGATCCCGTGGCAGTAGTCACGACCGCCTGCAGCGACGTCGCCGCCGCCTCAAGCGCAAAATCGACCGTGACGGTCTGGTTGTCCGCGACCGTGATCGACTTCCGCGCCGCCACGTAGCCGATGCGTCGCGTCGTAATGACGTGCGCGCCCGCCGCGGCGACGATAATCCGATACGTTCCGTCACTCCCGGTGATAGCACCGAGACTCGTGCCCTCCACCTGGATCGTCGCGCCGATGACCGGCGCGCCCGATCCCTTGTCCGTCACCTTGCCGTTGACCCTGCCTGCTGCCCTGCCCGCCTGACCCGCTGCGGCGGACGCTCCGGTAAGCACCGCGAGGACAAGCGCGAGCACCCGTGCACAGCGACCAATGCCTCTTCCCATGTGAGTACTCCTGACGGTGGTGCGTCGGTAAACGGACCGATGTGGCGTGCACTTCGCGGTTGTGCGCTTGGACGGCGCGTGTATAGCTCCTTCAACAGGATGGCGGGCGGGATACCCCCAAACCGCCGCCGGCCGATCGCCTAATCGGGCGCCACCTCGACGATCATCTCGATTTCCACCGCGATGCCGAAGGGCAGCTCGTTCGCTCCCACGGCGCTGCGCGCATGGCGCCCTGCCTCGCCGAACACTTCGACCAGCAGGTCGGAGGCGCCATTCACCACGAGGTGCTGCCTCGTGAAACCGGGCGCGCTGTTGACCCAGGCCATCAGCTTCACGATGCGGCGCACCCGGTCGAGCGATCCCAGCTCGGCGCGCAGCACGGCAAGCGCATTCAGGGCGGCAAGACGCGCCGCCTGGTACCCCTCGTCTTCCGTGACGTCGGCGCCGACCTTCCCGGTCGTCACCGGCTTCCCGTGCGCCAGCGGTCCCTGACCGGCAAGGAAGACCAGATTCCCGGTGCGCACCGCAGGCACATAGTTGGCGGCTGGCGACTGCGCGGTCGGCAAGGCAATGCCGGCAGCGGCGAGATTTGCCTCCGGCGTCT